>SAAC01000049.1 GCA_009929605.1 Negativicutes bacterium | reverse complement strand
GGTCAAGTGACACCAGTGAATTTTTATTCCGTTGTTGACTGTGGTACGGTAATTAATCCAACATTGGCGCGTGTCCAAGTCGAAGGCGGGGTAGTGCAAGGTATTGGCATGGCTCTATACGAAGATGTGCGTTATAGTGCGTCCGGTAAACTCGAAACAGATACATTTATGACCTATAAAATTCCTACCCGTCAAGACATGGGAACATTACATACGGAATTTGTAGAATCCTATGAACCTACCAGTGCTTATGGTGTGAAATCCATCGGCGAGGTCGTTATTAATACAGCTTGTCCATCAATCCAACATGCTATTAAAAATGCAGTTGGTGCAGATGTTCGTACATTACCTATGACTCCTGAGAAGGTATTTATGGGTATGGACGAGAAATATAAAGTATAGATATTTTTGTAGCTTTTACCAAAGTGTATTTCGTAGTGCCTAATTATTGTGTGAGATGCGCCGATTAGGACCTGCGAAATCACCGAGGTGCAAGCAAAATCTCTCTATCCCATAAGGAGGCCTGATTGTATGACAACGCAAACTCATTATTGGAATCGACTCATTAAACCGGGCATTGTAGCCCTCGTAGGGGCGGGTGGCAAAACGACAGTACTTTCAAAATTGGTAGAGTACGGCCGTTTGGCAGGGCAACCTGTGATGGTTACGACCACAACCCACCTATACGAATCGCAAGTGGCACAATGGAACCCACATTACGGTACAGATATTAACAAGGCGGACGAAGCATGCACAGCAGCGGTCCTCAAAGGTCAATGCGCGGCATGGTTTACCGGTGTGGACGGTACGAAAGTACAAGCCTTGGATTCTAAACAAATCGATGATATGAGTAAATTACATCATAAATGGCAAATTATTGTTGAGGCGGATGGGGCTAAGGAAAAATGGCTGAAAGCACCGAAAACTACAGAACCCGTTATCCCAGAGTTGACACAGACCACTATCGGTGTGGTGAATCTTCAAATGTTGGGGTCCCCTTTGGATGAAGAGCATGTACATAATATTGAACTCGTGAAGGATATTATGGGTCGCCAAGAAGGCGCCATCGTTACACCTAGAATGCTGGCACATGTGGTGCTAGATAAAAAAGGTTTGTTCCAATACAGCAAAGGTCGTAAAATCTTGTTCTGTACTGGTTATGATACAGTGCAACATCGCGTGATTGACGATTTCATCGACCATGTGGTGGATAGTGACATTACAGCTATTTATTTAGCCGATGGATACAAGGCAAGTTGCGAAATTCGTCGGATTATTCAATGCCGATAATGTCTGAGTTATGGCGATAGGAATTGTATTGCTCACCGCTGGTGAATCCAAGCGGATGGGAAAAAATAAACAACTACTTCCTTGGTTGGAAGGAACTATTTTAGACTCTGTGTGTGATGCGTTGACAGGCGGAGTCTGTCAGGCTCTGGGTTGTACTCATGGTGTAGGTGAGGCCTATGAACATCCCTATGTGGCGGTCACGGGTCTCACTCATGATGAGTTGGTGCCGATTTTGAGTCAATATGGATTTACTAGTGTGCAAAATCCAGAGCCCTCTAGAGGGCAAGGTGTGTCATTACAAATTGGTGTTAATGCAGTGTGTGAATTAGCTAACTCATTGAACGTTCATCTGGACGGAATAGTATGTTCAGTGGGTGATCAACCTCTGTTGTCTGCCGGGGTGGTGTCGAAATTGGTCACACAATTTCAAGCACAACATTCCGAGCAGGCTATTGTTTGTCCACGCTATGGTGAAAGCCAACAGCCAGGAAATCCGGTACTATTTGGGGCGCACTGGTTTAACGAACTCAAACAAATTGACGGAGATAAAGGGGGACGCCGTATCCTTAAGGAGACGGGCAAACCTTACGTCACTTATGTGTCCATACAAGAGGACATGGGGGTTGATGTAGATACACCAGATGATTATCAACGATTACTAGAAATAGAGAGGTCTAAATGAAACCACTAGTATTAGTACGTAGCGGAGGCGATATTGCATCCGGTGTGATTTATCGCTTGAAACGAGCAGGATATCCTGTTATCGTTAATGAAATTGCTATTCCTACTATGATTCGCCGTGAAGTCTCTTATGGCAATGCGGTACATCGTGGAGAAATGATATTAGAGCGCTTTGTGGCACGCCATGTATCTATGATAGAGGCGAAGAATCTTATCAATACTGATGTGATTCCTGTTGTGACAGATGCGTATTTAGATGTATTACAAGCCTTCAAGCCAGATGTCGTTGTTGACGGTATTTTGGCGAAGGTTAATAAAGGCACACAAGCCTATGATGCAGATTTAGTAATTGGCCTCGGACCTGGCTTTACCGCTGGTGTCGACGTAGATGTGGTGATTGAAACCATGAGAGGCCATCGGTTAGGTCGTTGTATTTATGATGGTTCAGCGCAGCCAAATACGGGCATTCCTGGTAATGTCGGTGGGTATACTCATGAACGTGTTATTCACTCTCCTGCAGAAGGCCTATTTTCTGCAAAACGCCATATTGGCGACAGTGTACAAGCCAATGAAGTCATTGGTTATGTAGAGGATATACCTGTACGTGCTAAAATTACAGGTATATTGCGAGGCATTTTGAAAAATGGCCTCATGGTTACAGAAGGTTTTAAATTAGCTGACGTAGATGCTCGTTGCGAGGAATTCCATTGCTACAGCATTTCAGATAAATCCCTTGCCGTTGGTGGTGGCGCTATGGAGGCCATTACTGCGTGGGAATACCAAGTAGAAAAAGATAAGCAATTTTGCTAATAATACAGAATATAACTGTGCCTACATTAGTGGGCGTAGCTAAATAGAATATATTATGGAAGAGTGATTGAGGTTACTATGATTAGCGTATATGACGTAATGAAAGAACGCCTACAAACTGCAGAAGGAACTATGATGGTTACCATTTTGTCAGGCCCTAGAAAAGGGGATAAAACTATTTATGGTGATGATGGTGCAGTTTTGTATGGTTCACCTATTGAAGGGTTCAATGTAAACTCCGCGAAGATGAATAGTCTTTGTGTGGTGGGAGACTTGGAATGCTTTGTGCAACCTGTAGAAAAAGATCCTCGTGTCCTCGTACTCGGTGCTGGTCATGTGAGTAGAGCAATTACAGATTTATTGCTCTTTATCGGTTGCCAAGTAACGGTGGTTGATGACCGTGCGGAATATTTGCGCCCTGATTTCTTTGATGAGCGCGTGGACCGCGTTTGTACGCCGATGGAAAGTTTCAAAGATGTATTGCCACTCAATGAATATAATGGGTTTATCGTAGTTACGAGAGCCCATGAATATGACAATATTTGTTTACAGCAATTGCGTGACCAACTACCAACATACATGGGCATCATGGGTAGCCACCAACGTATTCGCTATGCAAAAGATGTGATGGTAGAGCAAGGTTGGTCTAAAGAGGAGCTAGATATGCTTTATGCACCAATTGGCTTGAACATTGGGGCGCAAACACCCGAGGAAATCGCTTTATCCATTGTGAGTGAATATTTAGCGGTAACCCGTGGTAAACAAGGGGAACATTTGAGAGAACGGAGGATACCAAATGAATCGTGAGTTTGTTGAATATTTGAGTCAACGTACTGACAAAATTTTGGCAGTAGCCACTATTTTATATACAAAAGGCTCTACACCTCGTAAAGCGGGCACTAGCATGGTGGTCTATCCAGATGGTGGTATTTTTGGTACCATCGGTGGAGGCCGTGCAGAAAATGAAATTCGCTTGAGTGCTGTAGAATCCTTAGAAAAAAAGGAATCACATCGACGTATTCAAGTATTGCTTGACGACGATGTAGCTGTTAAAGAAGGTATGGTTTGCGGTGGACAAATGGATGTATGGATAGAAATACAGAACGTATAGTTTTGTGAAAACACAGTCGATAGCGCAGTTTGCGGTTTGAAAATTGTGTGAGCATTGAGATCCATAGATTCTAATTATTTTACCGTTAGGAGTTGAACCACCCCCATGCAGTTTAGTTCGTTAATAGAGACCTTCCGGTTTCTTGATTTTATAGATATCATGACCGTTGCTGTAGCGATTTATTTCGTTTATAAGCAACTAAAAGATACACGTGCTGTATCCTTGTTAAAAGGTTTATTAGTGTTAGCTTTCATAAATGTTGTGAGTCACACACTGAACCTATATGTTATTAATTGGATTCTACAACAAGGGATGACAGTACTTTTGTTTGCCTTACCTGTAGTATTCCAACCAGAACTACGTCGAGCCTTAGAGCAACTAGGGCGTGGTCGAATTTTTAATCGTGCGCAAAATGTCTCAGAGGCAGAGATGGATTCCGCTATTAATGAAGTTATGGCCGCTGCTCGAGTTATGTCTCGTGAACATACAGGGGCCCTCATTGTATTTGAACGTGAGGTTGGGCTCGGTGATTATATTGATACAGGGATTCTTGTGGATGCGAAATTATCTCGAGAATTAATTAGAAATATATTCGTTCCTGGTACACCGCTTCATGATGGGGCCATGATTATTCGCAATGGTCGTATTATGGCAGCGGGTTGTTTGTTGCCATTGACAGAAGATCGCACATTGAGTACAGAACTTGGTACTCGTCATAGAGCGGCCATAGGCCTTTCAGAGCAGGCTGACTGTGTTGTTGTCGTTGTCAGTGAGGAAACTGGTAAGATTTCCTATACTTATGGCGGTCATATTTATCGCCATTTGCCAGAGGATCAAATTAAAGAAGCCTTGCGGACATTTATGGAACGCCCTCGTCAAACAATTACGAGTATGTGGAAATGGGGTGGTTCCAAATGATGAAACATTTGAGAGGAAACTGGCCGGCCAAAATATTGTCGGTACTAGCAGCCATATTCATGTGGTTTTTCATTATGAAAGATCAGAATCCTACTATAGAAGTTAGCTATCGTGTACCTTTACAAGTACAAAATTTAAATTCTCAATATATTTTAGATGGATTGCCATCAGATATACGTGTTACCCTCAGTGGTCCACGGAATAAAATTTTAAGTGTTCAACATGAAAATTTGAAAGCTTACGTAGATGCTTCGGCGGTATCACCAGGTCAAGCTAATTTAATAGTATACTTCACACCACCTAATGGTATGAATGTAGTCGCATTGACGCCAGATTCCATATCTATTTCTGTTGATGAATATGCAGAAAAAAGAATGAATGTAGAAATTGTTCCGGTGGGAAAACTATCTGATACGGTGGCTATTCAGAGTGTCACAACATCCCCTAAAGAGGTGACTGTGACAGGACGAAAACAATTACTTGATAAAATGGCTCGTGTAGTTATGAAAGTAGATGTGACAGGTCAAACGAAAAACTTTACTAGTGTAGGCGCTCTTGAAGCGTGGGATGCGAACGGGAATGTCCTCGATTTAGCCATTAATCCTGCGCAAGCACAGGCTCAATATGAATTGAATTCGGTTCGTACAGAAAAAGCCGTGCCTGTAGTGGTGTCGACTACAGGGGCAGTGACACCTGGGTATGTGGTAAAAGCCATAACATCTACACCAGCACAGGTTACCATTCTAGGGCGTGAAGAATTGATGGATTCAATTACACAAGCACAGACTGATTTAGTTAACATTTCGGGAGCTACCGCGAATGTAGAAGGTTCATATAACTTATTACTCCCTAATGGGGTAACTAGTACAACTAAGACTGTAAATGTCAAAGTTGAGATTGTAAAAAAGGAATAATATGATTAGATTAATTAACCTGCGTGTAGCCGTTACGGTGAAAACAGGTTTGCAAGAGTTATTGGAGAAAAAGTTTCCTCCATTACGTGGTCAAATTCAAGATATCCACGTGGTTCGTCGTGCCGTTGATGCACGGAAAAAACCAAATGTAGTTTTTGTATATACCTTATTTATAGAGGTTCATGACGAAACTACAGTGATGAAAAAACTCCAAAAGGATAAAAACTTTAGCGTGATTACGCCAGAGGCGCCAGAGCCAATTGTACAAGGGAATGTACCATTAGCGCATCGCCCTGTAGTTATGGGATTTGGCCCAGCAGGTATGTTGGCGGCATTTTACTTAGCCCGTGAAGGTTATGCACCAATCGTGTTGGAACGTGGTCAAGATGTAGATACAAGAACTGCGGATATTGAGGCATTCTGGAAAGAAGGCCAATTTAAACCGACCTCTAATGTTCAATTTGGTGAAGGTGGTGCAGGTACCTTTTCTGATGGAAAATTGACAACTCGTGTAACCCATCCAAGATTACATGAAATTGCAGAATATTTTGTGGAATTTGGGGCACCTCAAGAGATTTTGTATAAACATAAACCACATGTGGGAACTGATAAACTCCGAACTATGGTTAAAAATATGCGTGAGCGTATTATCGAATGGGGCGGTACTGTTCGGTTTGGTGCACAAGTAACGGATTTATTCATTGAGGCTGGCCATATTGTAGGTGTCGAGGTCAATGGTTCCGAACGAATTGATACGACAATAGTATTATCTGGCGTAGGCCATAGTGCACGAGATACTTATGAAATGCTCTATGAACGTCATGTGGCCATGGAGGCTAAACCCTTTGCTATTGGTGTACGTATAGAACATCCACAATCTATGATTGATGTGTCTCAATATGGTGTTATGCCAGAAGAACTTGGCCTTGGTGCGGCAGAATATTCTTTGGTGTATCATGATGGGGAAACCGGCCGGACATCCTATAGCTTCTGTATGTGTCCAGGGGGGCAAGTGGTAGCGAGTGCGTCTGAAAATGGTGGCGTTGTGACAAATGGCATGAGTTTGTATGCTCGTGATAGCGGTATTGCCAACAGTGCTCTCGTAGTCAATGTGTCACCAGATGATTTTGGTCAGCATCCTTTAGATGGGGTAGCCTTCCAACGAACTTGGGAACGCAAAGCCTATGAATTAGGTGGCGCTAACTATGCGGCGCCAGCTCAGACTATCGGTAGCTTCTTGGCACATAGTAAAGATGAGGAAACAGCGCAACGAGGGCGTGAATTATTAGCTGATGCTGGTGAAAGTTCCGCCAGTGTAGGAAATAGCCTTCACAGTTATGAACCAGCCATCGTGGATCGAGATTTACATGATTGTTTGCCAGATTTTGTAACGTCCGTATTGGAGCGAGCATTGCCGTACTGGGGACGACGTATTCATGGTTTTGATAATGCAGATATTTGTATGACCGGTGTAGAAACGAGAACATCTGCACCTCTACGGATGGGGCGAGATACCAACCGTGTTTCCCCTACAGTAGGTGGGCTTTATCCTATGGGTGAAGGCGCTGGCTATGCGGGTGGCATCATGAGCGCTGCTCTTGATGGTGCAGAAACGGCCATTATATGTATGGCGAAATACAAACCAGTCGGTAAATAGTGGTATATTTCAATCTGTAGGTAACTTATAGGAAATAATATATAAATAATATATATAGTTTGAACATAGATAGTTGACGTCGACCCAAGAGGGACGGCGTACTGGAGGATATTATGGCTCGATTATTTGGTACTGACGGTGTACGCGGTGTGGTCAATGAGTTTTTGACACCTGAATTGGCATACCACTTGGGACGTGCGGCGGCAACACATTTTAGTAAGGTGAAAGAACATCCAACGTTCTTGATCGGTAGAGATACTCGTATTTCTGGTTCCATGCTTGAAAGCTCTTTGGCATCAGGAATTTGCTCCGTAGGCGGCAATGTTGTGATGGCTGGCATTGTGCCTACACCAGCAGTGGCATATTTAGTGCGTCAACAAAGCTTTGATGCAGGTGTCGTCATTTCTGCATCGCATAACCCATTCCCAGATAATGGTATTAAATTCTTCGATGGTAATGGTTTCAAATTACCTGATGCAGTAGAGGATGAAATTGAACAATACGTACACCAAAGTGCAGATAATGAATTGCCTCGTCCTACTGGTGACGGTATTGGTACTATTGAGTACAATAGTAATTTAGCGCATCATTATGCACATTTTGTGCGCCATACTATCGATACATCCCTAGAAGGTTTGACTATCGTATATGACGGTGCCAATGGTGCCGCTTCTAGCGTAGGCCCTGAAATTCTATCTGGTCTTGGCGCTAAAGTGATTAACATCAATATCGCTCCAGATGGGGTAAATATTAATCATCATTGTGGATCCACACATTTAGAAGGCCTTCGTGTTGCAGTATTGCAACATAAAGCCGATTTTGGTATCGCTAACGATGGTGATGCGGATCGTTGCTTGCTCATCGATAATGAAGGGGAAACTCTTGATGGGGACCAAATCATGTTGCTTTGCGCCATGAAATTGAAAAACGAAGGCAAATTGAAAGATAATATGGTTGTTGGTACCGTAATGAGTAATATCGGCTTCCACAAAGCAGCTAAAGAATTAGGTATGCACACCTACAGCACTGCTGTAGGTGACCGTTACGTGCTTGAATACATGCGCGAACACGGATATTCCGTTGGTGGCGAACAATCTGGCCACGTTATTTTCTTGGATCATAACACTACCGGTGATGGCATGCTCACAGCTGTTCAAGTGGCTGCCTTGGTGAAAGAATCTGGCAAACCATTGTCTGAACTAGCTAAAATTATGACTAAATACCCACAAGTTCTGGTGAACGTTCGCGTTGTCACAAAAACTGGTTGGGAAGATAACAATTTGATTAAAGCTGCTATCGTAACAGCAGAAGGTGAACTTGGTGACAGCGGCCGCGTTCTCGTCCGTGCTTCTGGTACGGAACCATTGATTCGCGTTATGGCTGAAGGGCCGGATCAAACAGAACTACAATCATTATGCCAAGAAATCGCTGACGTCATTGCTCATGAACAAGGGTTAGCGGAGTAGTTGCTGAAATCTGTTAAGCTCGTAAATACAATTTAATAGATAGTAAATGAAAAACACAATGTATTTCTTTTGTTCCGAACGCCTTCGGCGTAATTCACAAAGCGAAACACATTGTGTTCTTTTATTTATAAGCGTCAATACTGTTATGAGAGCCTAATAGATAGTATTTGGGGGAGAAAAACTTAAAGGCCAGATAGCCTTCTCTACAAGAGTAATTAGATTAATTTATGTTTAGTAATAGATAGTATGTAGTGGTGTTTTACTAATAATATACTAGGTAAATAAAAGGTGAGTAGACATTGGCGAAATAAAAAGCTCACAATTTACGATCAGGATTAAAAAAAACAAAATGAACAATTGGAAACTGATAAGCAAGAGCTAAAAAAACAAATTGATGAGCTACATGCATCCTATAGTGAACAAATAAAAGCGATAGAAGCTTTAAATAGTGAGAAACATCTCGATGATCAAATTCTCCAGAGTGAAGAAATTCGGCAAGTTTTTATGGACGGATTAAAGTCGGCGAAGACCGAAGTCTGTATAATTTCACCGTGGGTCAGTAAAAAGTTGGTGAAGGATACTTATAAGTCTTGCTTTGAAGAACTGGCTAAAAATAATGTGGTAACTAAAATAATTTATGGATATGGAGACCCAGCATCTACTAAGTATTTAGATAATAAAAGGAGGCTAGAAAATTCGAGAGAAGCTATTAAGGAAATAAAACGGATATATCAAAAACTTGGAAAGGATTATTTATTAAGAGTATTAGAATCAGATACGCATGACAAATTATTTATAAAAGATAATGAATGGTATCTTATTGGAAGTATGAATTTATTATCATCTGGGATTGACCACCAGAATGATAATAAAGAACTAGCGGAAAAACGACATAACTCTAAAACGGTAGATATATATAAAATTATGTTTTTCAAAGATGTATAGAAGCTAGATTGCCAAACTTATCTTTCGCCACACCATCTACCGATTACTTGTAAAGAACTGAAGCTACTTCATCAGCGTGTTTTTCGAAATAGTGAACCACATACGGGCACACCGGGGTGATTTTGATATTGTTAGCTTCACAATACTCAATCGCTGCTTTCACCAATTGTCCGCCCACACCTTGTCCGTTAAAGGCTTCTTCTACATAGGTGTGTTCAATGGTAATATGGTGGGCATCGTTTTTTACATATGTAATACGTCCTGCCAATACATTATCCTGTGTATATGCGTGAATCTCGCCAACATTAGCCTCGTCATGGACGGTGATGATTAAATCTAACATAATAAACCTCCTTGGATGTAGTGCATATAATTAACAAAATGAGAATTTATATCTATACCACTATCATATATATAATTCATTAAAATGTCACCTGAATTCTTGTTCAGCTAAGTGTCGAAATGATTCTTTCCAATCTCCATCGGATTAAATTAGTAAGATCTAAATTAAACAGTTGTGCTAAGCATCTATCCACAACGAAATGTCGAGGTCATTCTGGTGAAACTTCATAGGATTAAATGGACGAGAACAGAATTAGACAAAGAGACAGTGCAACTATCTAGCGCACACCTTTGAGACTTACGCCAAAGGCGTTCGGAGCACGAGTGGAATGTGGTGGTCTTTTCATTTACAGCGGATAGGAGGAACGTAAAACAAAAATATCTACCTGGAGAAAACAATTGCATACTGTAGAGCGATTAGTTATAATAGAAAAAGTATCTATTAGAAGCAGATATTAATTATTTTTTGCTATGGGGGGTAGCACTATGAAGTGGATTGATGAATATTTCGAGGAAATTATTCTGGTCCTACTATTAGCCGCGATGACATTGATCATGGGGGTGCAGGTAGTGGCAAGG
>SAAC01000149.1 GCA_009929605.1 Negativicutes bacterium | reverse complement strand
TGGGGCTGGTGGGCTGTGATACCGAAGTTGATACAGATCTAGAAACACTTGAAGAATGGGAAGAATGGGAAGAATTGGATATTGCAGAACAAAATGCTATCATCCGTCAATCTTTCTGGGAAGCAGTAGACTGTCACGTTGTCTTTGAGCCAAATGATACAGAAGCTGAAAAACACACTAATTGGATGACTCGATAATGAAAAAAGAATTTAACCTGCATGAAATGTTAGTAGTACCAGACGATGTTAACCTGTTCTTCGTAGGAGATATTCATGGCTGTAATGATATGCTGGAAGATGCTCTTAAACTAGCAGGGTATAAAGAGAAGCGTGATTATGTTGTCTGTGTTGGCGACCTAATTGACCGTGGCCCGCAGAACTTACAGGTTCTAGCCAAATTCTTATATAACCCACGCTTCCGTAGCGTTCGTGGCAACCATGATCAGTTTATGATTGCCGGGGATTATGCCAACTGGATGTATAATGGTGGAATGTGGGCAATGAATGATCTGGATACCGATACAATTAAAGGTATCGCAGAAGATATGGCAGTTAAAATGCCGGTATTCATGACCGTACTCCATCGTGGCAAGAAATATGGTGTTGTTCATGGTGGAATACCGTTCCAGTATAAAGATGCTGGATTCGATGTACATACACCTAACTGGGATGATATTATTGATCATATCGCTGCAAGTGAAAATGATCCTAATGACCATCCTAGTTATTATATTGAACCATATTTGTGGGATCGTGATGTAATTCAGGAAATTGGTTTTCATCTATCTAAGCAAGGTGCAGAACATCCTTATTTCCAGCGTTATACAGGCTTTAAAGATGAATTGACGGTGGAAGTACCAGAAGTTGAAAGTGTGGATTTCGTATTCCACGGCCACACTGGTGTTCCTTACCCGATTCTATATAAGAACCGTGTTTATCTTGATACTGGCGGTGTTTTCAACGGGCAGTTGACGATTGCGCAAGTTAATGATGAAACGAAGAAAATCACAACATTTACCACGCTTCGAGAAGATAGCTGTGGTGTACAGAGGATTCTTTAATGAAAGTCTGCTTTTGGAGTGATCTCCACCTAGGACACGCAAATATTACTAAATTCAGACCAATCTTCTCTACTATGGAAGAGCATGATGAATTTATTATGGATACTATTACATCCATGAAGGATAAGCGTACAGTATTCTATATTTTAGGAGATGCATTTGTATCTAGAAATGGTTTGGAGAAGTTCGAAAAACTCTTTAGCAATGTTAGAACTACATTAGTTTTGGGGAACCACGACTTAGAGCGAGAAGGATTATCTTTCAAAGACTTAGTAGGAGTTGTAGATAACATACAATCACTAGTTAAATATAAAAACTTTTGGCTTTCCCATGCTCCAGTACATCCAGAAGAGCTGAGGGGTAAAAAGAACTTACATGGGCATACTCACTTTGAGTTAATGGGAGACCCTCGTTATATTAACGTTTGTGTTGAGTATGCAAAATCACCAGTACGACTGGAAGACATCATGAGTGGTAAATATACCTCTCATGATAAAACTAGTTGGATGTTAAATGTATAATCATGGGTATTACTAAACGAGTAATACAAGCGATAGTAATACTTATAATCATTTGTATTGCTGTTGGTACAGGATTAGGCATTTTAATTAAAAGTTTTATTTGCTAAAATGCTTAAGTTTCTGTATAATTACTTTATAAATTGATGAGAAGGAATCAAAATGAACAAAGTTGATAAAGCTCTAGTTTTCGCAGCAGCAGATAAGTTTGAACAAGTTAAGGCAACTTTCCGAACCTTGTTCCAGTCTTACGTTCAGGATAAGTCTAATCCTATCTCTGAACGTTTGATGGTCTGGGAATGTCATGCTTGCAATGCCTTATTAATTGCGGATTATCGTAGCGATATAGATAAAGATCTGTGCGAAATTCTTATCGCTGAGGATACTCCACGCTATCAGTTAGTGAACTTCCAAGATCTAGCTGAGCAAGTTATTCCTGATGATCTTTGGGACAAGTATTACGGTGATCCTGAAGA
>SAAC01000148.1 GCA_009929605.1 Negativicutes bacterium | reverse complement strand
AACTTTTACAATTCATATCTCATATCAAAAAAAGAGGCAATGCCTACACATTACCTCTTTTCTAACAAGCCTTAACTCATATGTAGTTTTGATTAGATGCTTTCAACAGCAGCGATAGCAGCTACATCTACAACGTCTTGTGCGGAGCAACCACGGCTCAAGTCATGGATTGGAGCAGCCAAACCTTGAATCAATGGGCCAAGAGCATCAGCGCCTGCGAAACGTTGAACCAATTTGTAACCAATGTTAGCAGCTTGAAGATCAGGGAAAATCAAGATGTTAGCTTTACCAGCCACGTGGGATTCTGGAGCTTTTTTAGCTGCTACGGAAGGAACGATGGAAGCGTCCAATTGTAATTCACCATCGAATTTGAAGTCTACATTACGTTCTTTCAAAATGTTAACAGCTTCTACTACTTTGTCTACTTCTGGAGTGGAAGCGGAACCTTTAGTGGAGAAGGACAACATGGATACGCGAGGATCAGCCATTTCAGCAATTTGACGAGCTTTTTCAACGGAAGATTCAGCGATATCAGCCAATTGTTCGGATGTTGGGTTAGGCAACACGCCGCAGTCGGAGAATACTAACATGCCGTCATCACCGTATTCTTTTTTGTCAGTGAACATGAACATAGCGGAAGATACAGTTTTAAGACCTGGTTTAGTACCAACAACTTGCAATGCTGCACGAAGAACGTTAGCAGTTGGGCTAGCGGAACCAGCTACCATGCCATCAACAGCGCCCAAACGAACTAACATAGCGCCGAAGAATAATTCGTCGCCTTTCATAGTTGCTTCAGCTTTTTCAGGAGTCATACCTTTTTTAGCGCGCAATTCAACGAAAGTATTTACCATTTCGTCAAAACGATCATAGTTGTTAGGATCGATGATTTCAGCACCAGCGATGTTAGCGCCAACTTCTTTAGCTTTTGCTTCTACTTCAGCAGGGCTACCAACTAATACAGGTGTGCAGAAACCTTCTTTTACGATGATTTCAGTTGCTTTCAATACGCGTTCGTCATGGTATTCTGGCAACACGATTTTTTTACCTAATGGTTTTACTTTTGCTTTTAAATTTTGAATTAATTCCACTGTTTTTGCCTCCTTAACAATGGCGAGAATTCGCCTTTACCTAACTGTATTATAGCAAATTAGACATACTGGTGAAAGTAAGAAAACACGAATACTAACTATGTATATATTGCATAGATATCTATTACATGGAACTCTAAAGGATTCGTATTCAATACATCGCTATTTAAACAGTAACTAAAACCTATGTAATTATAATTGCCTTCACTACCATTCAGTGTTATAAATGAATTATACAAGGAGGTGCACCATGTCCAATACCGAACAAACTATCAACGCAATTACAAATCCTATCGATAATACCACACCCATCGACATTCAAAGGACCATTAAAAATTTAGAACGCAACAGTTTCATAGTTCACTATTTTGAAACATCTGCTGACGCCGTTCTGTATTTACAAGAACGCATTCAACATAAACGCGTAGCCATCGGCGATTCTCGAACGCTCCAACAAATCCACTTATACGAGGCCCTCGAACCGAATAATATAGAGGTTACAGATATCCAACGCCCTCTCGATGGTGAAAGTTTCCGCCAAACCGCCCTTCGAACCATGGGACGAGACGTTTTCCTTACCTCCGTCAACGCCCTCGCCCAAACCGGTGAAATGGTGAATATCGATGGTACGGGTAATCGTATTGCCGGCTCACTATTTGGCTCTGAGGAAGTATTTTTCGTACTAGGCATCAATAAAATCACCCCAGACTTAGCCTCTGCCATTTACCGTGCTCGCAATGTAGCAGCACCACAAAATATTTTGAAAAACAAACATATTGGCACTACACCATGCGCCATCAAAAAAGATAAGTGCTATGACTGTGGCTCCCCTGATCGGATTTGCAACGCCTTGACAATTTACTACAAGAAAATGCGCAATATGGATATCATGGAGGTTATTATTATTAACGAAGACTTAGGCTTTTAAAATGGCTGATAGCCTCCAATACAACTTAAAGGCCTGTA
>SAAC01000048.1 GCA_009929605.1 Negativicutes bacterium | reverse complement strand
TATGTCTATACTGCTTCATACATAGCCACAGTACCAGCCGAGCTAGCGCTCGGCTAGCATAAGGGGGATGTTGCGGTTGATATTTAAGTTTAGGATAAAGGACTAAGCATTAAAACGGACGAAATAAATATTATTCTAAGCACTTATTCTGATGAGTTGTATAATTATACGGATGCTAAAGCTTATCCTACAGAAAAAGAGAATAATCTAGATGTAGATGAACAGTTTACGTTTTGGTCTGCAGGACCTTATAATTCCGTTTTTCGAACTACCGAGAAATCCTTTAAACAGGCCACAGATAAGCTCAATGGAATATTAGATATTATTGAACCTATGTTAAAAAAAGTTAATTCTGACGGCCAGATTACATATTGCGAATATCCTGAGATAATATGCCGGGTTTTTGAAGGAATGCGTGAAAACTCCGTCAAATCAAACAAGTACACACCTTAGGTTGTTAATTAAATATAGTATGCGATAGTGAACTACGTATATAGATAATATAATTCAAAACAGAGGATGTAAGTATTAATCTTAGTTCTCATTTTGACACTAGTGAATATATAACACGGGCAGAGGTTTACTCACTAGAGGGTTCAGCTTCCGACGACGACGCTTTTAGGTTTTGGTCTGCAGGCTTTAGTAATTCAGTCCTTGAAACCAACGAAAGCTCTAGTAAACAAGCTATTACCAAAGTTAATGAGGTAATTGATGCTGCTGGATCTATAATGAACGAGACTAATACTAAAGGATCAGTTGTATCACGCGAAAGTTAACCTCTTCGTGATTCATTGTCCTTGTTTTGCATAGGCCTCTTCGACTGCTGTCTTTTCGGCGCGCCACCAGTCCTCATTGGCCCTGTACCATTCAATTGTTTGTAATAGGCCATTTTTCATACCATCTTGGTCGGTGTACCGCGGTGTCCAGCCAAGTTCACGACGGAGCTTCGATGAGTCCATAGCGTAGCGCATGTCATGCCCGGGACGATCGTTGACATGCTCGTACCAGTCAGCTCCCTTGCCCATTAAATCGCAAATCATTTCAATGACGGTCTTATTATTGACGTGGTCATTATCCGCGCCAATAATCCATGTCTCGCCTATCGGGCTCTTATCTAAAATAAGATGAACAGCCGCATTATGGTCATCTACGTGTATCCAGTCTCGAACCTGCTCTCCGGTGCCGTAAAGCTTTGGCTTGATGTCGCTAAGAATATTAGTAATCTGCCGGGGAATGAACTTTTCAATATGCTGCCGAGGTCCGTAATTATTTGAACAGTTGGATATCGTTGCTTTTAAACCGAATGTGCGGACCCATGCGCGCACTAGGTGATCCGATCCGGCTTTGGTTGCAGAATAGGGACTAGAGGGGTTATAGGGAGTCTCTTCGGTAAAACGATTTGGATCATCTAACTCAAGGTCACCAAACACCTCATCGGTTGAAATATGGTGTAAGCGTTTACCATATTTACGCACTGCTTCAAGGATAGTGTAGGTACCGATAATATTAGTATCTACAAATGGGCGGGGATTGCGAATAGAATTATCGTTATGGCTTTCAGCCGCAAAATGAACAATGATGTCGGTATTACTAACGAGTTGGTCTATTAGCTCAGTATTACAAATATCTCCCTCAATAAACGTAATTCTGTCCTTAATAGAGGATAGATTTCCTAGATTACCCGCATAAGTTAACTTATCGATTACGGTAATCTCGTATTCAGGTCGATTCTTTAGGGTGTAGTGCACGAAATTTGATCCGATAAATCCTGCACCGCCAGTTATTAATAATTTCATACAGACCTCCTTATTCTCTGTTTATTTTACCATAAACTAAGCTATACTGGATAATATGAATGTATTAGTCGTAGTATTAAATTATAGAGGATGGGACGATACGGTTAAATGTATCGCAAGTCTAAAAAAACAAACATATGACAACTTTAAAATTTATCTCATAGAAAATAACAGTCAAGATGATTCGGTTGAGAAATTGACACCTATCGTTAAGAACGATGAAGATATCATATTCGATATACAACCAACAAATACTGGTTTTACGGGTGGAGTAAATATAGGTATTCAATATGCAATAGATAATAGCTTTGATGCGGTGGCATTATTTAATAATGATGCTCAAGCGGACAAAGATTGGCTAACTAAACTCGTGAAGTCTATGAAAAAAACAAGTGCTTCCGTGGTAACGGGTCTACTTCTGTCTGAGGATGGTGAGACTATTGATGATGCCGGTGATGTTTATACGATGTGGGGTGTACCTGAACTAGTTGCCGAGAATAAGCCAGCTCATGAAGCACCGGAGTCAGGATATGTGTTTGGTGCGACAGGCGGAGCTACGCTTTACAAGACATCACTGTTCAAGGAAATTGGATTATTTGATGAAAAGTTTTTTGCGTATAACGAGGACGTTGATATTAGTTGGCGAGCACAACTAACTGGCCACAAGATATACTATGAAAGTTCAGCTATTGCATACCATAAGCATAGCGCAACAAGCAGTAAGATACCTGGATTCACCACAACTCAGGTATTCCAGAATTTACCACTTGTTTATTGGAAGAATGTACCATTACAGTTGCTTTGGCCAATTGGTTGGAGGTTTTTTTTGGCTTACTGCATGTTTATTTTCTGGAAAACCACTCAAGGAGCTTTTTTGCCGGCAGTAAAAGGTATTTGGCGTAGCTGGAAGCTATTTCCACACGCACTTCACGAGAGGCGTAGCATTCAGAAATCTAGGGTAGTTGAGTTGTCATACATAAAGTCGATTATTTGGCCTAATCTGCCAGACAAGAATATTAAGAGAATCAAAAATATGTTTATTCCTGGGTCAGCACAAAACACGGTTAAATAAGTGGTATAATAGTTATTGTGAAAAGCATAAAAGATCTAAAATATTCTCAAAATTTATTAAAAGAGTTAGTCAAGACAGACTTTAAGCTTCGCTACCAGGGTTCAATCCTGGGCATACTTTGGTCTGTGCTTAAACCGTTGGCTCTATTTTTAGTTATGTACACGGTGTTTGTGAAGTTTCTAAAGTTCACCGATGGTACACCGACATTTCCGATAGTCCTACTTCTTGGTATCGCTTTGTGGACTTTTTTTGCGGAAGCTACCAACGTTGGTATGCGTTCTATAGTTGACAGGGGTGATATACTTCGAAAAATAAACTTTCCCAAGATAATTATTGTCTTATCTACTACAACCGGGGCATTGATTGGGCTTGCTATAAATCTAATTGTGGTTGTCGTCTTTGCTATTTTTACGGGGGTAAAATTCACGTGGTGGATCTTGCTCGCTCCACTCGGTATTATCCAGTTGTATGCCCTAGCGATAGGTTTGGCTTTTATACTGTCTACGCTCTACGTGAGATATAGGGATATTGGCCATATTTGGGAGGTTATATTGCAGGCTCTATTTTATGCAACTCCTATTATTTACCCTATAACTATGGTAAGTTCCAATTATCCAGTTATAGCTAAGCTTATTATGCTTAGTCCTGCGACTCAACCGATTCAGGATATTCGCCACAACCTTATTTCCCCAAGCACCGTGCCAACGACATGGGAAATGATCGACACCTGGTACATCGCAATCATCCCTGTGGTGATAACAGTAGTATTGCTAGTGATTGGTGTTGCTTACTTCAACAAGCACTCCAAGAATTTTGCGGAGGACCTGTAGTGAAATCAAGAAAGAATAAACCATCAAATGTTGCGCTGAAAGTCGAACATATCAGTAAGAGCTTTCGCTTGCCGACAGAACAGGCCAGTGGTATTAAACAGGCATTCATTAACCGTATGCGGGGCATAAAAGGGTACACCGAACAACATGTATTGAAGGACATCTCGTTTGAGGTGGAAAAAGGCGATTTCTTCGGGATCGTTGGGCGAAACGGTTCGGGTAAGTCAACCCTCTTAAAACTTATTTCACAGATCTACACACCAGACAGTGGCAAGATTACCGTCAACGGTTCGCTGGTTCCATTCATCGAGCTTGGCGTTGGGTTTAACCCAGAGTTAACTGGTCGTGAAAACGTTTATTTAAATGGTGCTATGCTTGGATTTTCCAAGGAAGAAATAGATGAAATGTATGATGAAATTGTCGAGTTTGCAGAGCTACATGACTTCATGGACCAAAAACTAAAGAATTACTCAAGTGGCATGCAGGTACGACTAGCCTTTTCTGTAGCAATCAAGGCCCAGGGCGACATATTAGTATTGGATGAGGTTCTGGCTGTTGGGGATGAGGCATTTCAGCGGAAATGTTTTGCGTACTTCGCTGAGCTTAAGAGGAACAATAAGACAGTAATTCTCGTAACCCACTCTATGGATTCAATCCAGCAATTCTGTACAAGAGCTATGTTGATTGAGGGTGGTAGTATTAAGCATATAGGTAAAACAAGCGATATAGCACTAAGGTACCAAGAGCTATTTATGAATCAGGAAGAGAAGCAGGTTTTTAAGGACCAGCAAGCCTCTAATGATGCGATATCTTGTAGGGTTGAATTTAGTGAGTTGAAAGATAAGTTGAACTTTAATGTCTATATTAAAGCAAAGTCAGACATTGAAGATACTGTTATAACATTTGGTATCAATCAGGATAGTGGCGAACAGGTGTATCGGTGGATATCGGATGACATGCTAAAAAAGAAAATTTCATTCAAAAAAGATGATGAGTATAAGCTTAATGTAAGTCTACAAAACATCTTCCCTGTAGGTGTATTTTCTGTCGGAGTAAGACTGAAGAATGGCGATAGGACTAGGAATTACGCTATATTTGATAATATTAGGCAGTTTGAAATATCAAAAAGAAATAATCACGGCTGGGATTTATTGTGGAAGCCCGTAGAAAAGATCGGGATAGAGCGACAATGATTCACCCTAAGGTTTCTGTGTTGATGCCCGTATATAATACAGAGCCTTCTGTACTCAAGGAATCGATTAATAGCATAATTAATCAGTCATTTACTGACTTTGAGTTCTTAATACTGAACGATTCCCCGGATAACTCGAACATAGACAATATAGTTTTGTCATATTCTGATTCTAGGATTAAATATTTTAAGAATAGTAGTAACCGAGGACTGGAATATAGTACCAATCGTCTCATAAAGGAGTCTCAAGGAGAGTATATCGCCATATTTGATCATGATGATATATCCCTAACTGATCGACTAAAGAAAGAGGTGGAGTATCTTGATGACAACCCTCGCGTGGGCATGGTTAGTGGTCAATTTACTGTTTTTGGGAAAGAATACTGGACAAGCGATAATCCTATAGAGTCAGATGACATAAAGCAACGGCTTTCTGAGGTGAGTTGCGTTTCTCATACTGCTATGATGGTTCGCAGTTCCATACTGAAAGAAAATAATTTGAAATACGAAAAGTCATTTTTTCCAGCTGCAAGCTACAGGATGATTACACAGATAGCTCTGGTGACCGAGGTTCATAACCTGCCCGACGTTTTGTTAAGATATAGGATGGATGGAAACAATACTTCTTTAAGAAACAGCAAACTGCGCGAGGCTGCACGAGAGAAAATAAGACTAAGCTATGTTGAGGATCTAAAGGCTTTTAAGATAAAACAAATATACAAACTTGATAGTGTCAATGTTATAAATAAGCCACCCTACGTGGACAATAGAAGGTACTATAAGGGAGTTCGTGGTAGTGATGAGTTTTTCATTAAGTCGAATGATAAGACCTTTGCTAGCGAATTTAAAACATCGAAGATGCTTCATGATAATAATGGTGATCTATTCATAGAGCCAATTGATTACTATGAGGATGGCAGTGTTAACTATCTTATTATGAAGTGGTGCGACGGTGTGGGTCTTGATGTTTTTATGGAGAGTTCTCCCGATAAAAAAACAAGACAACTACTCATTAAAGACCTTGGTGTAGTATTCAAGGTGCTACATAAATTAGGTATAGTACACAGAGATATCATACCTCGTAATTTCATGGTCGAAAGAGGGCGCCTATTGTTAATCGATACATACTGGTCCGTACAATATGGTCAGTATGAAGAATATGATTATATAGAGGATAGCATACATGCACTTAGCCAGCTAGGTGAGGAATTTTCAGCAGGACTATATTTATGGGATGATGCTTATTCTTTTGTAAAAATAGCCAGCTATATAGCCGACGGCGATATTATAGGCGATGTCTATATAGAGGAGATATCAAGCCATATAGGAGAGAGAGTGATCTCCCCAGGGCCTCTTGTTTTTCATAAGACCATAATGAAACAAATTGAATACAGTGACAAACTAAAAAGCGAAAATATTGAATTGTCTCAAAAGAACGATAAGTTGCGGTCTGATAATGACAGTCTAGTGCATATATTAGATGAGCTGCGAGAAGAAAATAGAAATCTATTGGAAAATCAAGATAAGATTACTAGGTCTTTTTCATGGAGAGCTACGAGGCCCCTGAGATTTATTGCCTCTAGAATAAGAATAATCGGTAAAAGGAGTTGATGATATTATGAGCGAACATGGCAATGAGAAGATAACAATTGTGGTTCCCTGTTATAATGTGGAAAATTATTTAGCACGTTGTATCGACTCTCTATTGGCACAAACTTATAAAAATATTGAAATAGTCATGGTCGAGGACTGCTCGACCGACGGAACCAAGGATATAGTTAGGGAGTACGAATTAAAGTACAAAAACGTTAAGGCGATCTACAACAAGGAAAATGGGGGGCTTGGGCACGCTAGAAATGTAGCAATTAGATCGACCAACACTAAATACGTTGCCTTTATAGACTCGGATGACTGGGTGGAGCCAAACTTTGCCGAGGAGCTATATAAGACGATTGCGAAAAATAAAGCAGATATGGCAGTGTGCGATATATATGTGTGCGGAGATAACCCGAGTTCAGGCTTCAGGGTTAAGATGTACGATCCGAAACCTAATAGATTCGGCCTGATTAATGTAGGCCTTGCTGCCTCTTCTTGTAATAAGCTATTCAAAATAGAGATACTGAGGGATATGGAATATCCGGAAAATACCATAAATGAGGATATACCAGTGACACTAGCTGCTATGTATAAGTATAAAACTGCGTATACGGATAAAACCTACTACACTTATTATCAGAGGCCCGGCTCAATCCAGAACGGACAGATTACCAAGAAAAGACTAGATGTGTTTAAGGCCGTTAGTCTATTGAAGAAAAATATGGGCCCAGATATAGATAAGCAAACCTGGGAGGCAATAGTTTGGTATCAAATTATTCAGCTACTACTGAGTGTATTGCCGAAGGCAAGAGGGGTTATCTATCGCAGGGGGCTTATCAAAGACTTTTCGAATCGCGCTAAGAGTCAGGGTATTGACATAATAAACAACCCACGGCTCAATGAATTTAAGGGTTCTAGTATAGGTAATCGTTTGTATATAGGGGGTCTAATAATCTCCCTAAAGTACAGGATATTTCTCGTCACCAGCCTGCTCATGTCTGTCCTTAATTTGTATCAAAGAAATAGGCATAGACTAGTGCCATTCGTAAAAGCACTCAGGTTATTATTGAATAATCCAGCTGATTTCCTCAGTAGTCTAAAGGCGAGACTTTTCCCGAAATATGTAATAAAGAAAAATATTAGTCTAGACGATCTACTCATTAAGGCTAAAATACAGTCAAAGCTACCCATGAATAATATGGTTTCTGTTGTAGTACCTAACTATAACTATGAAAGATTCTTAATTCAAAGACTTTATAGTATCTTATCGCAAAAGAGTAGAATCGGGGAGATATTAATACTTGATGATAGTTCAACAGATAATAGCGTAGAATTGGCCCGGAAAATAAAAGACTCTATAGGTGAGTATGTACCGATAAGGCTCATTAATAACACCAAGAATCAGGGGACATTTAAGCAGTGGGAAAAAGGATTTATCAAATCGAAATATGAATACGTATGGATAGCTGAGGCAGACGACTTTTGTAATGATAAGTTTCTAGAAAACACACTAAAGCCGATGATTGGTGATAATGATGTGATATTAAGCTATGTCGACACTGCATTTATTAGTGCTGACGGGCTTTTTATGGGTAGCATAAAGCCGCATATAGACTATCAGATGTCTGGCCATTGGGACAGTAACTACATTAATGACGGTATTGACGAGATTAAGAATTACTCATATCTAAATAACACTATATCCAACGTGTCATCCGTAGTGTTTAGAAAAACATCAAACATTGACTATTCGGAGTTATTTAAGGATGCTAGAGACTATAGGCAGGCAGGGGATTGGGTGTTCTACGTTAATTACATGGTTTACGGTAAGGTGGCTTACACTGATCGCTCTTTGAACTATTATAGGCAGCACGGCAATAATGTATCGTCGACCACAAAAGCCAACGACCATCTAGAAGAGATATTAAGAATATATGATATGTTTAATAAAAAGTTAAATCTATCAAAAGAACACAAGGATGCACAAAAAAAGCGAATAGAATTTGTAAAAAAGGCGTGGAATATATAAATGAAAGAGGCTATATTAAAGACTAAGTCTGTCATAAGGGTAGTATCTGCAAGAACCGCAAGGCTATTACTGAGAAGTAAGGTTGTTAAGCAATTTGTTAAAAATAATCCAGAAATAGTATCAAGATTAAAAGGCTTGGCAAGGAGACTGTTGGGCGACGACAGCTCAATTGTGACTGTAGAAAAAAATCGACTATTTAGCGAAACAATAAATCCCGACATGGGAATTAATGTTGCGGAGCATAATAGTATTATTTACGACAACAAGATTTATTACTATGAAAATGAGTCAATGGGATCCTATGATAGGCATAAGAATGATCCGCGAATTGTCGCTATATATTTACCGCAGTTCCACCCTTTTAAGGAGAATGATGATACCTGGGGTAAGGGCTTTACTGAATGGGCTAACGTAACGTCGTCAGTCCCGAGATTTGTTGGTCAACATCAACCCGTGTTGCCTAGTGATTTAGGTTTCTATGATCTGAGGACGCCTGGAGTCATGAAGCAGCAAATTGATCTGGCGAAAAAATATGGAATCTATGGATTTCAGTTCTATTACTATTGGTTTTCTGGTAAAAAAGTCATGGATATGCCGATTAACACCATACTCGATAATCCCGAGTGGGATTTTAATTTTTCAATATGCTGGGCTAACGAGAACTGGACAAAAAAATGGGACGGTGGAGATAATGAGATTATTTTTGAGCAAAAAGATAAAAGTAATGACCCTCTTAAGTTCATTGAAGATACGGCCGCTATATTAAACGACAAGAGGTATATATGCGAGAACGGCAAGCCAATGCTGACGGTTTATCGCGTTGAGCTACTTAATGACCCAAAAAGATATGTTGATGTCTGGAGACAGTATTTTAGGCAGAAATTCAATAAAGATCTGTGGTTGGTGGGACACAGCTACTCTAAAGATGTTAATCCTCTTGACCTAGGATTTGATGCGACTATGGATTTTACTCCAGTAGGGTCACTTCAGCCCGATCTTAAGCCGTGGATAGACGACAGGAAGTACTTAACGGATAAGTTTAGGCAAAATAGAAAACTAATAGATCAAGAGTGGAAGGGTGAGATTATTGACTTTAGGTTTATTGCAAAGCAAGAGATTGCTAATCTTGTCAATAATCACCACCTGTATAAAACAATTTCACCAAGTTGGTCTAACGAAGCAAGGCGCAAGGGTAACGGGGGGTATACTTTTTATAATTCATCTCCCGAGATATTTGCTAACTGGCTAGATAAGCTATTAGTTAACGAGATAGACACCAATAAGCGTAAATCTCCTATAGTTTATATTAATGCATGGAACGAGTGGGCCGAGTCTGCTATGCTTGAGCCGTCAAGACATATGGGACACAGTAGCCTACTTAGGACCGCTGAGATTTTATCAAAACACAGTGGAAATAAAATAAATAGGTCAACTTTTCCTCCATATAGGCTTAGTTATTCGATAAAGTCAAAACTTGCTGTTATTGTACACTTGTTTTACCCAGATATGTGGAGTGACTTTAGCGAACAGCTAAAGAATATTGATGTACCTTTTGACCTGTATATATCTATCCCTGAGCAGCACATAAATATCAGTATAGATAAGATTAGCAAATATCACATCAACACTAATAGGGTGGTTGTCCCTAATCGGGGTCGTGATGTATTGCCTTTCATCACTATAATGAACAGGCTACGCAAGCTCGACAACTATCAGTACTTCCTAAAGTTGCATACAAAAAAGAGTACTCATCGTGACGATGGCGGCGAGTGGTTTAAAGATGTCTTAGGCAGGTTGGTTCCTGGAGACGTATCCTCTATCTTGAGCGCCCTTGCTAATGAGTCAACAGGCCTCATCGGTCCTAGTGGTCACTTGGTCTCGCTTTCTAGGCACATGAGCGGCAATAGGGGAGATATCGCAGAGCTCGTATCTATGATGAGTGACACTAGCTATGAGGAGATTGTGGACGACGAAGAGAAGTTTCCTTTTATTGGATCAACTATGTTCTGGGGCAGGATTGACTTCTTGGAGCCCCTGTTGGATACGTACTTGATGGTTAGTGACTTCCCGGCCGAAGACGGACAAATTGACAACACTATAGCACATGCGATAGAGCGTGTTTTGGGCTTAATAATGCACAAGATTACTAATCGTAAGATGTATGTCGTGGATTCTGACGGCGAAATAATAGAGGTAGCTAGTGGCGATTACACAGATAAGTATAGGTTTGCTGACTAGTCTATAGCAACCCTACCCTCACGCCTTCCGTTCGAGATATAGTGCCATACATAGCTGTGAATATCACTGCCGTATGCTGCTCTTAGGTCCTCGTATCGTG
>SAAC01000047.1 GCA_009929605.1 Negativicutes bacterium | reverse complement strand
AGATATACTTATGAAAAAGTTAGTGATACTTTCACTAGCGGTTTCACTACTAACTGGCGGGTATGCAATAGAGACTCTAGGTGCTGCAGAACAAGGTGTGGTTGTTGCTGCAAATAGTGGTGGCCAAAGTCCTGTGGTGCAATTAAATGCACGACAAATGGACCTAGTGTTGATAGGAAAGTACACTGCAACAGGCGATGAAGATGCATTGAGAGAGGCTATTCGTGAAGCTGTTGCTAGTGGGAATCTCACCGCGCAAGAGGTGAGTGTAGCTATACGTCAATAGAAATAAACTGATTGAATTAGGGTTAACACCTGAACAAATCAATATGTTAGAGTCTATAGCTTATTAAGCTGTGCTAGATGAAACTTTGTTTTCATGAGGCTGTGAAAGAATGACGAAAGTTAATTCTTTTACAGCCTTTTTTGATGTTTTATTTGACGTAATAAATTGCCTTTCTTATAATAATAAGGATAAGATGAAATTCGTATGTACATAAAGGAGATAGAATGCGTTTACGTAGAAAACCGTGGATTGATGAAGCGATTCACGAGTATGATTCACATATTATTTTAGAAAACCATGGTGAGCACAAAGGAAAGTGGAGAGAATTATTTGAGGACCCTACTAAACCTTTGTACATGGAACTTGGAACGGGCAAAGGACGTTTTATTGCAGGCATGGCTGAGGAACATCCAGAAGCTAACTTTGTTGGTTTTGAAGTGCAAATGGGTGTTATCTATTATGCTGCACAAAAACTCTATGAGCGCAATTTATCAAATGCGAAGGTAGCGTTATTTGATATTGCTGGCATTGAAGATATTGTTGAATCTGGCGAAGTTGATCATTTTTACATTAATTTTTGTGATCCATGGCCAAAGGCTAAACATGCAAAACGTCGTTTAACGTACCATACCTTCCTTGACCGGTACGCACGTTTACTCAAAGAAGATGGAGAAATTCATTTTAAAACGGATAACGAAGGTTTATTCATGTTTTCCCTCGAAGAATTCCAAAATTGTGGCTGGACATTGAAAAATGTAACGTATGATTTACATAGTACAGACCTACCTAATGTAAAAACGGAATACGAAGAGAAATTTAGTGCCAAAGGACAACCAATTTTCCGATTAGAAGCCATCAAGCCAAAGACGGAGGCGTAATATGGAACGTTCCAAATCAACAAGCATATGGAGTAAATTATTTAAAAATGATTTACAAGGGATGCTTGTGCCTGTCATTGTTTTAACGTTCATTGGAAGTATCAATATTTTTAGTGCTACCTATGTTAGCTCTATTTCCTCTAATGATGGCTTATTTGGTGGTTTGTTTGGTTTCTTTCCTAAGCATCTTATCTTCTTAGCTATTACTGGATTGATTGGGATTCTAGCGTATAAAATTGATTATCGTAAATTCCAAAATCCCATATTCAGACGCAATATTATGTTTGCCGTAGCATTATTATTAATTTTGGTGAAAGTCATCGGTACTACCATTAATGGTGCGCAACGGTGGATTATATTAGGTCCTATTTCTATTCAGCCATCAGAGTTTGCTAAATTGGCGGCTATTATATGGACGGCTTCCTTGTTGGGAACTCATAAATGGAGAAAACCGAGACCGAGACGCGGTCGTGAAGAGATTTTGCAATATATAGGTATACGTTTTGGGTATATGCTACCATTACTGGCCTGGCCTGTTGTATTTGGTGGGTTAACGATGTTGCAACCAGATATGGGGACCTCCGTATTGATTGTGATGTTCTCTTATATGCTCATATTTCTTGCTGGTTTTGATGCGAAATTCTTTGCAGCTACGACTTTAGGCCTATTGCCAATTGGATTCATGATGGCTCGATTTAGTCCTTACCGTTGGGAACGTCTTTTATCCTGGTTTGACCCTTGGCCTCATGCGCAAGATATGGGGTATCAGACTGTTCAAGGATTATTGGCGGTAGGTTCTGGTGGATTTCTTGGACAAGGCTTTATGCAAGGCACATCTAAGTATTTCTACCTACCAGAGGCGCACACTGACTTTGCCTTTGCTGTATGGGCTCAGGAGTTTGGCTTTGTTGGCGGTATTATAGTCATTGCTATGATTGTGATGTTCACAGTGTATGGTATGCGAATTGCTAGTGAAGCTCGCGATGATTTTGGACGTTGGTTAGCGACGGGGATTACGATGCTAATAAGTGGACAGGCACTATTTAATATTGCTATGGTATGTGGTGTTATGCCTGTAACCGGTGTACCATTACCATTTATCAGCTATGGTGGTTCTTCGCTGCTCATCAATTTTGTGGCTGTAGGCATTTTGGGTAATATAGCTCGCCGTAATGTGGTGGGTGTTAAACAAATAGGCAAGAAAGAGCAATTGCCATCTTTGCGTGAAGAAACACAGAGTCGATTCAGACCTAATTCTGCTCGGCAAACCATATCTCGTTAGTGCTAATAGATTTCGTTAATTAATAGGGGAGACACAATGAAAGATTTTATTGATGTACAAGAAAAACCAAGTTGGGGACAAATGTTGCCACTCAGCTTTCAACATTTATTTGCCATGTTTGGTTCTACGGTGCTCGTACCGTATTTATTAAAAGTCGACCCAGCAACGGCATTGTTTATGAATGGTATTGGTACCTTGATTTACCTATTTGTATGTGAGGGGAAAATTCCAGCCTACTTGGGATCTAGCTTTGCCTTTATAGCTCCTGTAGCATCGGTATTGGCTGCTGGGCTAGGCTATGAGGCGGCTAAAGGGGCCTTTGTAGTCTTTGGTATATCCTTTGTACTCTTATCTATTTTAGTACGCTATATCGGTATAAAATGGATTGATGTATTGTTTCCGCCGGCTGCGATGGGCGCTATTGTTGCTATCATCGGTTTGGAATTGGCCCCAGTGGCGATGTCTATGGCCGGTCTTATTGGGGATCAAACCTATGGCATGACGCATAGTCAAGCTATCACATTGTCTTTGTTTAGCCTTGGTGTTACTTTATTTGGGACGGTTGTATTCCGTGGATTCCTAGCAGTTATTCCCGTATTAATTGGTGTCGTAGCCGGTTACGTATTGGCTGCTTTTATGGGCGTTGTAGACTTTAGTGGGGTAGAACAAGCCGCATGGTTCCAATTCCCTCACTTCTATGGTATGCCTGTATTTGATATCAATGCTATTATCATGATTATGCCCGCATTATTCGTAGTATTTGCAGAACATGTAGGCCATTTGGTGGTAACTAGCAATATCGTAAGTCGTGATTTGATGAAAGAACCAGGCCTTCAACGTTCTTTATTGGGTGATGGTTTAGCTAATATTTTATCTGGTTTGTTTGGTGCTACACCAAATACGACATATGGTGAAAATATCGGTGTATTAGCCATAACACGTTGCTTCAGCGTGTGGGTTATTGGTGGTGCTACTGTTCTTGCCATGATTGGATCTTTTGTTGGTAAATTTGCAGCATTGATTCATGCCATTCCTGTACCAGTAATGGGGGGCGTAAGTATCTTGTTATTTGGTATCATCGCAGCTTCTGGCTTACGTATGCTTGTAGAACGTAAAGTAGATTATACAAATCCTGTAAACATGATCTTAACATCGGTTATTCTTGTTGTAGGTCTTAGTGGCGCAGAGCTTGTAATTGGTCCTGTTGTGCTAAAAGGCATGGGCCTTGCTACTGTGGTAGGTATGGCATTAAGTATCATTATTTTGATTCTCAAGAAAACTGGTTTGGGTAATAGCCAAGTCAAATAATTGGTAAAATGCTAGAAGCTGTATTTCTTTGGTTGTCAAAAACGTATTTATGCTGAGGTGACTGATAGGAACTTTCAAAGAAGTGTTCTCTACCAGTCACTTGTGAGTAAGTAAAAAATATGTAAAACTGAATATATATTCTCCCTAGCCCGGTAATTCTATTAGGTAGTTTTGCTGGGCTATTGTATAATATAGGTATACTGTTTCCCATGAAAGGAGGGCATTAAATGGATAGTTATATCAGTTGGCTTGTAGCCGGCGTTATTATGATTGCCTTAGAGCTAGTGTTGCCAGGGGCAATTTTAGGTATCCTTGGCTATTGTGCCATGATGTGGGGCGTGTATGGCCTCATGGGCAAGGGTATGACTGCTATTTACACGGTAGGTGGCGTTACGGTAGTACTAGGCGTATTTTTGCTCTGGTTTATTAATCGATTCCCCGATACGTGGATTGGACGACATTTCACATTAGGCCAGCGATCCACAACGGATCAAGGCTATGTGTCCAATGAAATCCAGGAAAACCTTGTAGGCCAGATGGGGATTGCGCATTCGCCATTACGCCCAGCCGGCGTGGCCTTGATTGACGGTAACTATGTGGATGTCATCACAGAAGGGGACTTTGTGAAAGCAGGCACTGAAATTACAGTTGTTCAAGTGGTTGGTGGACGTAATATTGTACGACCGACTAATAAATAATTGTGCAGGCCTCTTCAGTTTTTGCCGAGAAATCTGGTTGCATCGTAGCTATAGCTAGTTTGAAAATTTATGTAATCTAAGGCCTTGTGCCATTTAATAGATTAATGTGTATTTGTTTTGAAAAAGGAGATTACTATGGATAGTGAAATCTTATTTATCCTCATCTTGTTTGGTGCATTCCTTGCAGTGAGTCTATTCTTTTATTTTGTGCCAATCGGCCTTTGGATTTCCGCGTTGGCCGCAGGTGTTAACGTAGGTATCTTCACACTCGTAGGTATGCGTCTACGTCGTGTAAACCCATCTCAAATCGTATTGCCTTTAGTGAAAGCCAATAAAGCCGGTCTCGATGTAAACGTAAACCAATTGGAAGCCCATTATCTTGCTGGTGGTGACGTTAACCGCGTTGTGGATGCGTTAATCGCTGCTGAACGTGCGTCTATTCCATTGAGCTTTGAACGCTCCGCCGCTATCGACCTTGCTGGTCGTGACGTGCTAGAAGCCGTTCAAATGAGCGTTAATCCTAAAGTTATTGAAACTCCAATCATTTCTGCAGTAGCCAAAAATGGTATCGAATTAAAGGTTCGTGCTCGTGTAACGGTACGTGCTAATATCGATCGCCTCGTTGGTGGTGCTGGTGAATCCACAATCATCGCTCGTGTTGGCGAAGGTATTGTAACAACTGTAGGTTCTAGTGAACAACATACAGATGTGTTGGAAAATCCAGATCATATCTCCCGTACTGTATTGAGCAAAGGTCTTGATGCAGGTACAGCCTTTGAAATCTTGTCCATCGATATTGCGGACGTTGACGTAGGACGTAACATTGGTGCGCAACTTTTAACAGATCAAGCAGAAGCAGACAAAAATATCGCCCAAGCTCGTGCGGAAGAACGTCGTGCTATGGCAGTAGCGCAAGAACAAGAAATGCGTGCGTACACCCAAGAAATGCAAGCGAAAGTAGTAGAAGCACAAGCAGAAGTGCCGAAGGCACTTTCAGAAGCATTGCGTGAAGGCCACATGGGCGTGATGGATTATTACAACATGAACAATATTATGGCGGACACAAAAATGCGTGAAAGCCTCAGTGGTATATCTGAAGAAAAATAGGTGATCCTATGGATATGGCAATCGTCGTGATTCTATTCATTTTAGGATCTATGATTTTTGACAAGAAGAAAAAGAGATCTGGTCAAGACGATCAAGATTCCTATGATACTTACGAAAATTCAGAGAATCCAGGCCAATTCAACAAGCCTACGGGCCGCCCAATGACGTGGGAGGACATGGAACGAGAATATGGCATTAAGATAGAGCACGAATCTGGACAATCACCAAAGCAGCCTAATTACGATGTGACTGAGAATTATGAGGTGCTGCCCTCAAATACAGAGCAAGCGGAACGGGAACGTTTGGATAGTATAGAACGTGAACGAGTTGAGCGGAAACGTTTAGAACAGCAACGACAAGAAGCTCAAGGAAAGAAAGAACGGGCTTTGCGTAAAGCGGAAGAAGCTAGAAAAACTGAAATACTTGCGTTGCAGGCGCAATTACAAAAAGTAGCCCAAAAACAATGCTCAGTTGAGAGTACTAGTCGTACTAATGTAGCAGCATTTCAACCATTAAGTATGCAACCTGGGCTCGACAAGTCACAGTTACGTCAGGCAATTGCTTGGTCGATTATTTTAGAAAAACCAAAAGCTTTGCAACACAATCGCGTACGGTAGTACTTTATCGAGTTGTGTTCTGCCAGGTTAGATACATTTAAATAACAAAGGTCCACTATATATCTTTTGGCTCCGAACGCCTTTGGCGTAAAGTCGCTGCAAAGATATATAGTGGACCTTTTTATAATATTAGATGTTCATTAGCCAATGCAGAACACATCTCGATATCGCATCTGCCATATCACAGATTGAAAAACTATTGTTGTCTTGAAGAATCAAAAGCAAAAATCTGTAGAACTGATTTATCAAAACAGGACTGTAAAGTTGAGCATCTGCGATAGGTGTAATTTGGACAAATGGAGGTTCCAAGAATGGTCGGATTGTTTTAGCGCTGTTTTTGTACGGAGAGATGATGTCCCTATATCTTTTCGCTCCGGAACGCCTATGGCGTAATGTCGCTACAAAGATATAGGGACATCATTAGATAGATTTTGTGTGGAGGTGACTGATAGGGTACATTAGGGGGATTGTAATTGGGATAGGGCTATCGGCATAATGAAGGTATGAAGTGTGCTTGTATTTGTAACTATAGTAGCTCAGCCTGGTAAATGATATGGTTGAATCTCATTAGATTAGGAGAATCAAAACAGGATGAGCAGATTAACTCATTCGCGGAGGTGTATGATGGCTTATCATGGCAAGATTGAGATTTCTCAAAAGAAATTACAGGATTTGTATGAAGGTCAAGGTCTATCTGTATCAGAGGTGGCAGAGTATTTTGGATGTAGCACAGATACGATATTGCGACGTATTAAAAAGTATGGTATTAAACAACGTCCTTGGCCATATGAATTGCCGATGCAAGAACTATCAGTCTTATATGAACGAGAGAAATGGAGTATTTATAAACTAGCTAGTAAGTATCATTGCTCTCATACAACCATTGCTAATAGAATACGGGCTAATGGAGGGGAGCTTACATGTAATCGGGAGAAAAGGGGGAGCACTGTTGAGGTTACCCCAGAGGTTATTGATACAATTAAACGTGCTTATGCTAGTGGTAATAGTGCTGAGTTTATTAGCAAATCATTGGGGCTTTCAAAATGGCGGGTACTACAAATTGTGAGAACTAATGATGGTTGTGTGCGCAATATAGGAACCCAAAAGTCCCTACCTATGAAGCATGTAACCTATTTATATACACGACATCAATTATCGACAGTAGATATTGGAAATATCTATGGTGTACAGGGCACCACAGTGGCAAATCGCTTGCGTGAGGCTGGGGTGGAATTGCGAGGAGCTAGAAATATGTAAAATATATTGAAATAGTGTGTGTCCATTATAAATTACAAAAACGTCTTGTTATAGACTCTATGATTTATTGTTGGTCCTAATGTTAGAAATTCTGTAAAATCATTGATAAGATAGGCTCATTCAAAGTATACTAAAGTATAGAATACATTGTTGTTGTTGAAAGGAGCCTATAGGTATCCCATGGAGTTATTATTTTTATTATTACCATTTTTCTTGCTAGGCCTCGCCGTAGCAGGTATTTCTCGTATTTCAGGCGTAGCTATGTCTATGATCATCGTACCAGCTCTGTTAATTTGGGGAGCAACGCCACTTGATGTGATTTCTTTTATGTTGTTATTTGTGTTGTACAACAATTTCACGGTGGCAACACAAAATGTGCGATTGGATTTCAAAAGTTTAACATTCTTCCCTAAATGGAAGGCCTTGATTCCAGTGTTGATTACGTTAGCATTAACATTTACCTGGCCTGCCGCAGGGGTAGCATTCTTTATTGCTTGCTTTATCCTTGAAATTAGTGCCGTTGTGTACAAAGGTATTCCTAGTGCAGAGCGACCAGCAACAAGTGAGGTAACTACTCATATTGTGTTGGCTAGTGTGTTAGCAGCGGTAGGTGCATTATTAGTTCCATTTATTTCCAGCGATATTTACTTTGGTCTAGCTGGGTTAGCTATTTTGGTCCTTACTGGGTTTGCTTGGTACGCTGGCGAACATCGTGATGCATTCCGCGGTACTTGGGGTTACATTTGGACAATATTTAACTTCTTTCTTGGTGCCTTCGGGGTGGAAGCGTCCTATTATCCATCCGGTTTGACTCGTACATTTACGAGCAAATTGGACTCCATGATTCCAATTATTACTGTCGTAGCAGGATTTGCTGGTATTATGGTGGTGTTTACGACACAGGAAATGTTCTCCATTCCTGCCTTTGTGGCGGCTCTTGGAGCGGCCATCGGTGTTCGTCTGTTTGGTGTATACGAGTTCTCAAAACGTGGTAGTTTCTCATACTTGGCTATCGCTGTTGCCGTATTGGCAGTGATTAGCTTGTATTTAGTATCTCCAGTTCCATTTGGGTTTGAGCAATTTAATACGCTATTAGAGGCGCCAGCTCAATAAATACTTTCATTAGTTTGTATGCAAGAGGAGTATTATGCAAAAATATTCATTCCATTATGGTGAGGGGTTCCTCGATTTCTCCGTTGATGAAAGCCAAGTAATCGGCGAATTGCACATGGCTGAAACGCCTGTTCTTGATAATGTAGAGGAAAAAATCCTCGCAGCATTGGACAATCCAATCGATTCCAAACCGCTCAAGGATTTGGTGAAAGCTGGCGATACAGTATGTATCATTGCCAACGATACAACACGCGTTGCCAACACATATGTGTTTATGCCATTGTTGTTGAATTACTTGAATGCCCAAGGTATTCCTGATGAAAACATCAAAATCTTGTTTGCCCTTGGTACGCATCGTGATATGCCACATGAAGAAATGGTTAGCGAAGTAGGCGAAGAGGTAGCTCGCCGTGTAAAAATGTACAATTCCTCCTGTAAAAAATCTGAAGATTTTGTACATTTAGGTGAAACTTCCTTCGGTACGCCAGTAGAAGTTAACAAACATGCCGTAGAAGCTGATGTGCTTATCGCTACAGGTTCTGTAGTTCATCATTTCTTTGCAGGGTTCGGTGGCGGTCGTAAAGCCGTACTACCTGGTGTAGCATCCTTTGATTGTGTACGTAAAAACCACAGCTTGATGTTAAATCCAGAAGCTATGATTGGCCAATTGGAAGGTAATCCGATTTATGACGATCAAATAGAAGGTGTGGCTATGTGCCCTCCAACATTCTTGTTGAACGTTGTATTGAATGGTGAAAAAGAATTCACTGGCATTTTTGCGGGTAACTATATTACAGCTCATAAAGCAGCTTGTGATTTCGTTAACAAACAAAATGGTGTAGAAATCGGAGAAGAAGCGGATATCGTTATCGCTACATGCGGTGGTTTCCCTAAAGATATCAATATCTACCAAAGCCAAAAAACTATGGATAACGCAGTGAAAGCCGTTAAACAAGGTGGCGTAGTTATCTTGCTTGCGGAATGTCGTGAAGGTTCTGGATCTCCAGTATTTGACGAAACAGTTAAAACACACGATACATTGCAATCCATTGAAGATTCCGTACGTGCTGATTTCCAAATCGGTCGTCATAAAGCCTATGCGGTTACACGCTTGATGAAGAAAGCCGATTTCTATTTGTTGTCTAAAATTGATGATGAATTCGCTAAGACTGCATTCTTTACGCCTGTGCATAGCATGGAAGAAGCACTTGAAAAAGCGTATGCGAAAATGGGCAAAGATGCTAAAATCATCTTGATGCCACACGGTTCTTACACAGTTCCTATCCTTAAAACTAAATAACAAGGGGGAAAGGCCCCGACTATATCTTCTCGCTCCGGAACGCCTCCGACGTAATGTCGCTGCGAAGATATAGTCGGGGCCTTTCTGCGTTAAAAATAAGTAAAAACTAGAATATCTTGCAAGATAGTGGATAAAAATGGTTTACATTACTAAATGATAGTGCTAAAAAGTAATCAAATTTAATGTGTTTTTTGCAATAGGTAAATGAGTTTTACTTATAAGGGAACATGGATACTGTAAGAGAAACTAAATTATGTATTGTGAGAGCACGAGTTGTAATTGTGAAGTTCTTTGTGAGAGGAGAATGACAATGAAAAAACGTGTATTAAGTGCTTTAGTGGCGACAGCAGTGGTAGGTGTGACTACTGCATTCGCGGCAAATCCATTTTCTGATGTGACTCCAGATAGCTGGGCATACCAATCGGTATCTCAGTTGGCATCTGTGGGGATTATCAATGGCTATCCTGATGGAACTTTCAAAGGGCAAAACAATATTACCCGTTATGAAATGGCTCAAATGGTAGCGAAAGCAATGGCAAATCAAGATCGCGCTAATGCGGAACAACAAGCGATGATTAATCGTTTGGCAGATGAATTTGCTAGTGAATTGAATAACCTTGGTGTGAGGGTTGCTGCTTTGGAAAATAAAGTAGGCAATGTTAAGGCTACTGGTGATGTTCGTTTGCGTTTTGTAGGCTCTGAAAAGGGCGACAACAAAGTATACAATGCGTATGGTAAACATTCTAGATTTGACCTTCGTGGACGTGTACAATTTAATGCTACTGTAAATGATAAAACATCTGCTGTGATTCGTGTGTCATCAGATGATATTGAGTTTGGTAATTCTAATGGCACAGGTGATGCACGTATTTTAAAGTATAAATATGGAAATAGACACTTTGGGGCTGAGGGATATTATGTATCAATAGTAGGACTAAATGAGGCTACAATTAAAAAGTATATCACTGAGCAGGAAATACATGACAAGATGTCGGATAAAATTAGTATTAAAGAATATGAGGACCC
>SAAC01000147.1 GCA_009929605.1 Negativicutes bacterium | reverse complement strand
CTGGCCATTTTTTACTGTCACAATTTGTGCCATTTAATTTCCTCCTTACTTTATTTTTATTACATTTAGTATATTTAGTTAGTTCGTATAATTACTATGATACGTAATCATCTCCGGTGATCTCTTTGTATTGCTCAGGAGTGATTACCCCTTTTGATACAGCTGTCTTTACCATCGGTTTTGACCATAGTCCCCTATCGTAATTCTTTTTGATTATTTCGTATGACATATCCTATCTCCTTTCTACATCATCATTAAATTTTGATACTCAAGTGAAGCTGCTATTCTTTCCTCAGCTGTTGGCTCATCTGACACCACTGGCTCTGGTGGCGGAGTATTTATTATTACCTCAAGGGCTGCAATAGCTTCATCCTCAGTAATAGACTCATCTATATTATGAATTCCTCTGAGAGCTTTTAGATTCATTACCGCTTGACATACATCTCCATTTACCTCAAGTACATGAGTGAAATGAGTTATTGCAGGAAACTGTTGGATGATTATATCTGGGGTTGCAATATCCCCATTAGGGAACATATAAGTTGTTTGGTTATCAAATTTTACTAATCTTAGCATATTATTTTCTCCTTTTAATTGTAATTATAAGTGTATACATCTACTGAAGGTTGTAATGTTTGTTCCCAAGGCCAAGGTTGAGTATTTCTATAAATTCCACCACCTATTAATGCATAATCTCCGATTGAGACTCCTGATATCTCCTCTCTTCCTACACTTAGGTTTGCAGCAATATTCCTAACAAGGGAAAGGTCGTAAGTATCAACTTGCGTTGAGCTCACACTTCCGCCTAAAATTGCTCCGCCTGCAAAAATTGCATAACCTCCTATAGAAGTAGAAGCCAAGTTATACTTAGCACTTCTTAAACTGGCAGGATTACTTCTTACTAATGATGCATTGTAAGCATCTACTTCAGATGGAGTAATAGTTCCACTCTTCCATCCTCCTGCAAATAATACATACTCCCCTAAATTTGTTGCTGTCAGACTTCTTCTACCTACTATCATTTTACTTGGGCTACTTCTTACTAATGATGCATTATAAGCCTCCACAGTATCTATAGCGGAAGTTAATCCCTCTCCCCCTGCAAATAATGCATAATTTGCATTAGAGCTTGCAGCTAAATTCTTCCTATGCCCTAAAAGATAAGTTGGGGCACTTCTTACTAATGAGGAATTATAAATATCAACATCATACAATCCACTTTCATTAGACCCTGTAGAACCTCCTGCAAATAAGGCATAACCACCTATACTTGCCCCTGAAAGATACATTCTATATTGAGATAAATCTGAACAAGTGGTTCTAACTAACGAGGTATTAAACGCCACGACTTTAGCTGTCGCTGAAGTACCTGAGAAACCTCCTGCAAATAATAAATAATTCCCCGCATTAGCAGAACCTAATCCCCATGTTCCTGCTAAAAGACTTGTAGGAGTGCTTCGCACTAAGGATGTACTATAAGCATCAACTACAGAAGAACTTACTCCACTTAAAGTATTGCCTCCAGCAAATAATGCATAATTACCAATTTTTCCTGCTTCTGTGTAATATCGTGCAGAACTAAAATCTGTAGCTTTACCAAAATAACTTAATAGTTTCTCAAGTGCTCCATCTTTCCATACTCCACCTACATTTACGCTGACAGAAGAAGCTTTCTTCCACACTCCTGCAATGTTGCAATATACCTCGGTTACTTGCCTTTGAGTTCCGCCTATATTGACTTTCAAGCTCATACCATCACCCCGCTACACATACTTAATCCAAATGTCACCATTGGCTCCACCGCTTGGATTTGCTGTAGATAAAGTTATGTTACGTACCTGTTTTGTGCCATATCCGGTATTATTTTGAGCTGTTACAACTCCCGTAAAGGTTCCTCCAGATTTATCCATTTTTGCCGTCATCTGAGCGTCGATCTCTGATTCGGTATATGCATCTGTAATGCCATACCCGCTTACTGTCGTAGGCTTTTCTGTAATTGCTGGCCAGGAAACATCAATATTGCTTATATCAGCCTGAATCTGCCCAATTGCCGAACTAAGTTCTACACCTTGTTGTGCTGATAAAACACTTGTTTCACCACCAGTAGTGAGATTGTTGACTATAGAGGTTTTGTCT
>SAAC01000046.1 GCA_009929605.1 Negativicutes bacterium | reverse complement strand
TTGCCCTTGTTGTGGGAACTCATTTAGAGCCACTAAAGAAATCAATGTAATGTGTATGGATTGCAACGAACAATATATATTAGTACAGTAATAACAAGAGGGTAGCAGTCGCAAGGTTGCTACTCTTTTTTGTATTGGTAGCAGTCGCAAGGGTAGAGGGTAGTTTACATTATCAAAACTTGAATGTTTTCACCAGACCGCCGTATCTGATGTATTCACAAGTGAAGTTAAATTTTTAAACCAGTCGAACCCCACTTTGATTTTTAGATGTATATCTGGACTGAATTTTTTACACAGACAATTTTTGATCGGGCGGTACTTAAAACTTGAAAGTGTATATTTAATTCCTGATACCCTATAAGCTGGTACGTCTACACACTGACAGTAATTTAAACAATTATATATAGTTTTAATTATATTTAATATTTAATATTGCAAAAACAATAAATAAGTGGTACAATCATATCTAACAATAATAAATACAGAAAAGGAGTGTTTCACTATGGCAGCAGTTGTTATATCAGTGGCACTACAAAAAGGTGGAGTTGGCAAGAGTACCACCAGTCAAGCATTAGCCAGTACACTAGGATTCAGGAAGAAGAAAGTGTTATTGATTGACATGGATTCACAAGCCAACGTGACATATTCCAGTAACGTAGACAAGCCACAAAAGACCATTACTGATGTATTGGGAGAGGATTGCAAGGCAGATGAAGCAATCATACATTGCAAGTATTATGATTTATTGGCAGCAGATTCTTATTTAACCAATGTTGAAATGGCTGAAGGAGTTGAAAGTACACTTTTAAAAAATGCGATCGAGCCGATAAAGAACCGATACGACTATGTAATTATTGATACACCACCTGCACTGGGGAACTTGTCATTTAACAGTTTAGTGGCAAGCGATTATGTGGTTATACCTACAGAGCCACGACCATTTGCACTGCAAGGACTGGGAGCATTACACAATACCATTGAGAGCGTCCAGAAGCGTCTTAATCCGTCTTTAAGGGTGCTAGGCATACTTTTAATCAAGTACAGTAATAGAACCGTCCTGAATAGAGATATAAAGGATATGATAGAGGACTACGCAAAGCAGATGAACACAGTTGTATTTGATACCACTGTTAGAGAAGGTATAGCGGTAGCAGAAGCACAGACCGTTAGAGAGCCACTAATTGACTATGCAAAGAGTAGCAAGCCTAATATTGACTACAAAGCATTTACAACAGAGTTATTACACAAGATTGGAGAGTGAGAACATGGCAAAGAGTTTTAAGAAAGCTAACCCACTGGAACAGTTGGAAGATAATAAGCCAGTAACAGACCAAAAACCGATTGAAACACCAGTGGCAGCAGTCGAGCCGAAACGACCAAATACGACAAAAACTGCAATACCTGATAAGCCAAAAAGAAAGCCAGGCAGACCAAAGGTAAAGACAGAAGAATGTAAGACAGTCAATATTGCTATTCCAGTATCAGTATTGGAGCAGATGGAGATTGCAAAAATGAAGTATGGGGATAATCTTACAAGATATATCAACGAGATTATAGCCAAAGACCTAGATGAAAACATGGAAATGTACCAGAATATTTATAATATGTTGAAACAATAATATATGGTTTAAATTATAATTTATATTTCAAACAATAGTGTATTGCAAGCGTATGACAACGTAGTGTATTACACTATTTTTATATATTGACCTTTTTATATATTGGTGGTACAATGTAATACATATAGAATACAGTGTAGTGTATTACAGAAAGGTGGTATTTATATGGCAGAGGACAAGGCATTGAAGCCGAAATCATTCAGAATTGATGATGAAACAGCGGAAAAATTCAAAGAAATATCCAGTAACATTGGTGGTAATCAGCAGGAGACACTTGCAAAACTCATTGAAGCATTTGAATTTCAATCGGGCAAGGCAGTATTGACCGAAAAGAAAGCAGATATTGAACAGTTTGAGAAGTATTCCAACGCACTAACAAGAATGTTTATGGGAAGTCTTGAGGATAATCAGAATATCACTGAAACTGTACGCACTGAATTTGATGCACAATTAAAGTCAAAGGACGTTACCATTCAGGATTTACAATCACAACTGACAGTGGCAAAGCAACTTAAAGAAGAATCGACCATGAAAGCCAAAGCACACGCAGAAGAAAACGCACGTCTGAATAGTGTTATTGATAGCATGAGTAAGGAATATGAAGCAAAAATGGGAGATATGCAGTCAATGTTAGAGGATAAGGACAAACTTAATAAAGCATTGACAGATTCCCACAATGACCTAAAGCATAAAGTTGATGATATGCAGCAGGAGCATGAGCAATTTGTTGTTGTATCTTCGGAACTCGACAAGCTAAAACGTGAACACGAACAGACCACCAGAGATAAAACAGACCTTGAGAAACGTCTGGAACGTGAAAGCGAAGAACATGAAAAAGCTATTGCAGATTTACGGCAACATGAAGCTGATGCACTGGAACGAGCAAAAGAGCAATCACAATTACAGACAGACAAGAAACTACTTGAAGTTGAACGTAAATATCAGGAGCAGGTACAGAGCATTAAAGAACAGATGCAGGCAGCAGTTGACAAGTATCAGCAGAAATATTTCGATTTACTGGAACAATCCAAAGTACAATCTGATGATGGAGCAATGGAATAGATCAAAAACTTAAATATACACTTTTAAAAATATACCCTTTGTTGGTTTTGTACTGGCAGAGGGATATTTTTTGTTATATGAAATTCATATTTTATGTCACACGTTTATGTACAGTTATTTGCTTGATAATTACACGTTATTATCGTTAAATTCGGCTTAAAACACCTTTAGGGTAGAGTTGTTAGGGTAATGCTTAAAACGTCCGAAAACAGCCTATATACAAAGGAATAGAGCAAGCATGTACCCCCTTTAAATTAACACGAATATATGTTTACCCTATAGCACAATATGCCATAGGTATAGGCAGGATATGCCATAGCCTTATAGCACGATATGCTACACCCTATAGCGTAAAATACTACCTAACTATATTCACTTAACTAAACATATTTGAATAACAATCAATCAATCTTTCCAGATGATAAAATGATAGAAAGACGCAATAACGCAATCATTAAATAACGCTTGAATAATTGCGTGTTCGGTGGTACAATATTTTGTATATAATCACAAAGTAAAGGAGTGGATATTGTGGCAGAAAATAAAAAGAATATTGTTTTGAGAGTAGAACCAGAGTTTCACCAAGAAGTGAAATTATATGTCACTGCAAATAATACGACCTTGCAAGATTATATTGTGGGATTGATAAAGAAAGACCTGGAACAGAAAAAACAAAAATAGGAGCGTGTAGAACATGGCTAGAAAAAGAATCCAGTCAGCTACAGATCAGCGTCCTTTTATCATGGTATACCAAGACTTCCTAGAGAGTGAATTGTTGGGAACACATGAGAAATTGCTATTCATAGTCTTAAAGAAGTTTGCTAATTCAAAGAATCAGTGTTTTCCAAGTTTGAAAAAAATAGCTGATGTAACTGGAATGAGTAAACGAAAAGTGCAAGACACATTAAAGGAATTGGAGCAAAAAAATGTTATAGCCATTGAGGGAAGAAATAGAACTGATGGCGGTTATAGCAGTAACCTTTATACCTTGTATGACTTTAAGGAATTGTGGAACGCTGGGAGTAGTGATGAAGTGGCAGCAGTCGTTGATGAATACGAAGATAAACGTATCATTGACCTACTGGAGAGTAAAGGATATGTTGTCACAAAAGAAAAAGAGCTTGAATGTGAACCGACCAAAGCACACACACAAGCACTTGAATTAAATCAATATGATATGGTTAATACTACAACAAATTCAAAGAAAAGTCAATATGCTGAACGCTATACAATCGAACAAATACGACAACTTTATGACTATGAATACCTGATACAGGACAACTACATAAGGAATGAAGATGTTGAAACGGTAATAAGCGTGTTATATGACGCATTGAACACCACCAAGTCCAGTATAAGAGTTGATGGAGAGGACAAGCCAGCAATGATTGTCATTAGTAAGTTGATGAAGCTGGACATGGAAAATATTAAATATGCAATAGGTAAGTATCACGAGCAGACGGAACGCATTAAAAACGTCAATGCTTACTTGCTTACAATATTGTACCATGCAAAAGAGCAATCATACCTTGACTTGATGAATCAGGGGCATACAAACGGAGATTTTTAATTATTAGGCTATCGGCAGCAGTCGGTAGTCTTTTTTACTTCGTGATCCAAAACTTGAATATACACTTTTAAAAAATTCTAGTATCAATTACATTGACATGGGCATAATATTATATTATAATAATTGTACAAGATATTGAACAACATTTTGTACAATAAAAAAGAAAGAAGGTGTTACCATGTTAGCTGTGAATTATTCCACAATCAGAAATAATCTGAAGGACTATTGCGACAAAGTAACTGATTCCCACGAAACTGTTATTGTTACTCGTAAAGATGAAAAAAACGTGGTTATAATGAGCCTTGAAAGATATAACCAGTTAGAAAAGGCTGCAAGAAATTCAGAATACCTTGCTATGATTGATAGAGGTATAGCACAGTTAGAAGCTGGCAGAGGTCAGGAACACGAACTGATAGAGGTAGAAGATGAATAAGTTATGGAGTGATCGAGCGTGGGACGATTATCTTTACTGGCAGACGCAAGATAAAAAGACATTGAAGCGTATCAATGAGATTGTAAAGAGTATCGAGCGTGATGGACTATCACAAGGAATTGGGAAGCCTGAACCATTGAAGCATAGAAAAGCATGGAGCAGACGCATAGATGAAGTAAATCGACTGGTATATAATATTGATGAAAATGGTAGTCTATGGATAATTGCGTGTCGTGGACATTACGAAGATTAGCACCTGAATAGGGTGCTTTTCTTATGGAAAAATGCAAAAAAATATCGCCCAAAATGGACAAAAAAAATATAAAAATTTTTGAAAAAGGGTTGACAAATACGCAAAAAAGAGTTACCATAATTAGTGGATGACCAGGTAAACTGCCATTTACCATTGTTTTCCAAGAACTATTAACCCTGTTTTCACAGATATGGAGGTATATCAATGACACACTCACCATGAATATTTAGTTATAACCTTTGAACTGATTATACGTCCAATATAATTACTTCAAAAGGCACAAAAAAAAGTAACCGTAAACCCATTACGAAAGGCAAAGGACTTACATAAATTTAACTGTTACTTGAGATTATATCAAAAAAGTCCAATAAAATCAAGCGTTTTTTCAAATTTAGTAATTCCCCAGAAATTGAATATAGATAGATTCAGAGTGAAAGCTCCTTTGTTGAGTAGTAATCAGCACCGCAAAGGAGCAGAAAATGAACAAACAGAAACTAGAAAATTACAACCTGACGGGAAGTATACATACGTTAGCGGTAAGAAGTCCAGGCATTATTGAGGACATTCAGGAAGAAGTTTCACCATGTATCATTGCAAGTAGTCAGACCAAGAACGGAACGACAACAACAAGTATTATCAATGTCAACAAGTTAATGGGTGATGTGTTCGCCTACAGTGAATTTGAGACGGTATTTGATACTATTCTGGCAGGAGCAGGTATTGGTGAATACAACATAGTAAGAGCAGATATGAGATTCGATTCATACGACAAAGAGCATTACAGACAGTATGCAAAGCTAAACAGATATTTAATATCAGCACTGGCAGTTACCTATAAGGTAAAGAACGCATACAGAAGCACCAACTTATTTACACAGAAGCAGTTGAGTATAGCAATCAAGAACAAGTATTTTGAGTGCGAAAACTACGACAAAGAAGCCGAGAGCGAGGGAGCAGATGCAGCTGCAAGCAGACTTGAAGAACGTAGTAAGAGTTGGAATGATAAAGACCTGAAACGTGAATTTACAGAGCATTGGTTTGACAGATGGGATAAAGCGATCGAGAACCTTGCGACAGTGCAAAAGACATACAATGATGCACTGGAACAGTTATACAAGTCAGACAGACACGCATATCCATGTAGATTCAGAAGCCTAACAGATTTCCTTATCCAGTATCAGGATTGCATATTCTGCAAGGCACAAATGGTTGACCTACTTTCCAGATTCGAGGAAGTAAAGAACCCAGTCACCAGAGCCGAGAACCACAAGAAGCGTTACGGAATTGAATATTTTTCAAAGAAGGACGTGCAGCAGGCAATAGGCGAAGTGAAAAGAGCCACAACAGAATTTTTTGAGAGTTAATAAATAGGTTCACTCGAAGTTGAAAAAGGTTCGCAAATGAACCAAAATGAACCATTTTGAAGTTAGTGGTAAAGGGTGCAGAAACCCAGTAAAATCAATAGGTTTAAGCACCTTGAAGCCACACATAAATGTCACGCTAATGTCACAATATAAATGACATGGTGGCAGACACAAAATTGAATACGGAACTTTTAAACATACACATTTAACAAGTCAGGAAAGGGGAAAAGGTGAAGCTACTGAATGACAGAACACAGTAATAATAAACCTATTCCAGTGTATAAGATTTCCAGTCCTGAAGGTAGCGGAGCAATCCACTACTGACAGAACGGAGATATAAATGATAAATTACACTAGAAATATAGACAGACAGAAGTTACACGTTACATGGAATAATATGTATTATAGATGCTACAGTAAAGATTACCATGATAGAAGTCCACAGTATATAGGTTGTAGTATGTGTGATGAATGGTTGGACGATAAAGAAGCATTTTTCGATTGGGTATGTGAGAATCACTACACCGTAGGAGATGAACAGATTGACCTTGACAAAGATATTTTAGTAAAGGGAAACAAGATTTACAGTCCAGATACTTGTATATTTGCACCACACAGTATCAATACATACTTTGAGCATATCACAAGGGAACCAGTATATTTAGAGAAGCAGGGCAAGTACAGAATGGATATTTACATTGAAGGAAAGTCAATCAATATTGGTTACTACGATACAGAGGAAGAAGCCAAGAAAGCATTTATCAAGCATAAAGAAGCTGCGATACTTGCAAAGGCAGATATTTATAAGGACAGAATACCGAGAGCGTTATATAATGCAATGGTAAACTGGAAGATAGAGTTATCCGATTGGGATAGAAAATAATTGAATAGTTGAGGTTATGGAGCGTGTCAGTTTCCACCGCTGGCACGTACCAGACCAAAACAGAAAGCATGAGAATAGTTGTTATGGAGAAAAAGGAGAGAGAAGAAGATATGAACACAAAGCAGAATAGCAGTAACCAGATAAATTTTACAGACTATGCACCACTCGATCGAGATTATACGAAGGAAGAACTGGCAGCAGTATACAAGAAAATTATTCAGGATATTTCAACAGACACAAAGTAATCTCATGCGACCATAACAGAATAGGAGATTAAGCAATACATGAATTTTTTAACTGCAACAGATATAGAGGAACTTTTGAAGTTGAGCCACAGACAAGCCAAAGCACTAATGCGTACAGATGGATTCCCAAGTATTCAGATTGGCAGAGAGTACAGAGTTGAGCAGGAGCGTTTTGAGGAATGGTTAGAGGAAACCAAAGGTATCAAACTGGACTACTCCAAGTGTTAGAGGTAGAGCATGGCAGATATAATTCAATTAAAGAATCAGTAATACAGTGTCACTATTTGTCGAACCTTGTCAGATGGTGGCATTTTTTGTTGTAGTAATAATTATATATGGTTAAAACTATATATTATTGTGTCAACCACACCTATTTCTATATTATCTCGAACTATCGAACGATAAGCACAATTTACCATAAAAGTGCCACAAACCCAGTAAATAAGCCACTTTTGAGCGTTTTTCCAGTGTTTCCAGAGTGTTCAAAAAAGTGTTCAAAAAGTCCTGAAACCCTTGTAAATAGGGCATTCCCACGAACTCACTACATTATTGCATTATTGGCAGCAGGACTATATCAAGAATCACATGAAATCATTTAAAATCATACAAACATACTAGGAAATACCCCTACCGAACACAACACCGAACAACATTATTAAACATACACTTTTAACTTTAAAGGTGCAGCAGTGCCATGAACACACATATATCCTTGCTAGTTTCCATCAGGTGACAACAATACATCACCCCAGTTTTGGGTTGAAGATTTCCAAACAATCAAATTTGCTAATGTAAATCTGAACCCAACAAAATAGTAATAAATCTAACGTCAAGAAAAAAAGTAATAAAAATGCTTGCTTTATGTGTCCACACATGATACAATAGCAGTATCAAAAGTAACGAACGTTAGAACTATTACAAAAAGGAGCGTGATTCCATGAGTAGAATATATGGATATGGTAGAATTTCCAGAAAGACACAGAAGATTGAAAGACAGGTTGAGAATATTTCCAAAGCATACCCAACCGCAATTATTACCACAGAAGCATTTACTGGTACAAAGATAGATAGACCAGAGTTTGCCAAACTGTTAAAGAAAATTTCCACTGGTGATACAATCGTATTTGATAGCGTTTCCAGAATGAGCAGGAACGCAGAAGAAGGCAAGAAGTTATACTTTGAATTGTTTGATAAAGGCATAGAACTTGTTTTCCTGAAAGAATCATATATCAATACCGCAGTGTACCGAGAAGCTATAAGCCAGTCCATAGATGTTACTGGAAATGAGATAGCAGATATTTATATTGAAGCCACTAACAAGGTTATCAAACTCATAGCCACTAAACAGATTGAGAAAGCATTTGAGCAGGCACAGAAAGAGGTTGATGATTTACACGAACGTACAAGCGAGGGATTGAGAGAAGCAAAGCGTAAAGGTAAGCGTGTAGGTTGTTCCAAAGGTGATAAACTGGTAACGAAAAAGTCCATTGAAGCCAAAGAGAAGATACGCAAGTACAATAATACTTTTGGTGGAGCATTGAACAATGAGGACACCTGGAAACTGATAGGAATTTCCAAAATGACATTTTACAAGTACAAGAATGAAATGATGGCAGCGGAGCAGTAGAAAATTGAAAGTACACTTTTAAAGCACTGGATCAAGTTTAGTCTGGTGCTTTTTCCTATGCCCTACGCAGTAGCGAAATACACCCATTGCACAAACAAGTTTATTCAATGGTATATTTCTAAAGGCAAGAATGCCAGGAGCGTTTTTATTATCTCCAGTGTGGAATTATCCATCTTGCTATCCTGATAATCGCATACAGACGCAAAAAAAGAGTGCCGACCTACTACAATCGACACCCTTCAAGGTAAACTATGTTACCAACTAACCATTATATTATAATCGAATTACTCGTTATTATCAATCTTATTTGCCATCTTTTAAATCACTCATACCTTTTATCATGGTGATTCCTAAGTCTTGCTCTATCAGGTGGAGTATATAAGCATTAGCGGAACCTTGCCCCTTGTCTACACCCTTTTGGTTTATATATCCCAGTTCCTTCGCTCTATCTCGAATCATAGTGGGATAGTCAGGTATTCCATGTTCTGCATCAGCAGCAGGAACACGAACACGAATATTTGCTAACTTGTTGTGATAATCTTCAACCGCTTCTTTATTAACCTTTGTCATGCAGTAACACCACCCTTCTTTCTACAGTGATATTATAACACATGTGAGTACACATATCAAGCATTATTTTCTTGAATCTGAAACCTTCAGAACGATTAAAGTTGAAGTGTACTTTTTAATTTAATGGCAGCAGTCGCAGGAGCAACCACCGCCACACATTCCTTCAAATGTTACTGTATTGGTTCTGTTACATCTCAATGATAACTGGTACTCCCCCCCCCGAACAAGTGTTTGCAAATTGTTCAGCTTCAGGACGTGTTGCAAAATGTCTTTCGTCAAGTATGGAAGTCTCAAACATGGACACGTTCAGGAGTACAACCTTATAGAATGTTGTCACAGTAATAATCATGGTATCACCACCCTTCTGTATGATTCTTTTATATAAAAGTCGCCAACCTTTTATTGCATGGTTATAGGCAAGTCATACCATCTATAACGGAAGGTATGCAGACCTCTATCAGATAATAGGCAAGTGGAGCAGATGCCCCACCGCCTACACTGTATTTAGTTGAGTGTGAATCTCATACTTGAAGTTGGTTTTGTGTATTCTTTGTAAATATCTTGGAACTCTTTTAACTCTTTGATTACCTCGTTGATGTTTGTGTTAGTTTTCATAGTAATTACCTCGTCTTTCTTATTTGATTTATTGTAGTAGTACAAGTTGTTGTGTTGCTTAACTTGTAAATACATTGTAACATGTGGGTACACATAAGTCAATATGTGAGTACACATAAAGTTGCACAAAGATTCACGAATAAGTTTTTGCAATATTATATAGTTTTAACTATAAATAATTATAAAAAATGCTTGCATTATGTGGGTACACATGATATAATAAAGACAGTTAAAGAAGTGAGTTAAACATACACTTTTAAAACTACTACTACAAAACAATAAAGAAAAGAGAGGTAAACAATTATGAAACAACTAACTAATTATCAGAGAGTATCACAGTATTTAGTAAAAGTATTTAAAGAAATCAATGAGGAATATTTCAACAGTGAGTTGGAAATACCTACAATAACAATTCAATCAACAGTTGGTGCATACGGTCATGTAAGTGTCAATAAGGTATGGCATAACAACGAGGTAGCAACGCATGAGTTGAATTTATCAGCAGACTATTTAAACAGACCAATAGAAAATATAGTTGCTACACTGATACATGAGGCTTGTCACTTATATGCAATAGCAAACGATATAAAGGACACTAGCAACAACGGAGTGTACCATAACAAGAGATTTAAACAGTTAGCAGAGGATAGAGGGTTACACATTGAAAAGCATGAGAAATACGGCTATACAATCACAGAACCGACAGAGGAAACAATAGATTTTTGTATCAATAATCAGTTGGAAGATATACAAATTGTAAGACTGTCAAGTTATAGTTTCGGTTTAAGTGGTGGCAAGAGTGGGAACGGTACACCAATAGCACCAAAGACACCAAAGAAAAGCAGTACACGAAAATACATTTGCCCTTGTTGTGGGAACTCATTTAGAGCCACTAAAGAAATCAATGTAATGTGTATGGATTGCAACGAACAATATATATTAGTACAGTAATAACAAGA
>SAAC01000146.1 GCA_009929605.1 Negativicutes bacterium | reverse complement strand
TCTGATTCACGATGTTAACTGGCAAGCCCGTTGAAGAACTTCTGCATTATATTGGACCAAATACTTCGCCTCTTTAAAAATCATCTGCCCCTCTAATGTATAAGGTATATGTTAAGTTTTCAATCGCAATCTATTTTGCTGGAATCAGGTAGCAATTCTAATGTGTCTGTTAGCCCTATATTCTCCCGCTTATATCGCACAAAAGGCTGTATTTACTCTAATGAAATTAAACTTTCACAATGCAACTAATAACTAGTATCTAGTATCTAGTATCTAATACCTGCTATCTGATTACTGATTACTGATAACTGCATGCTAATCTAGTTCATCAATATCTGAGTAATACATGATTCGTTTGCCGAAAGCGGATTCAATTAATTCCACCGCCAATTCAGCCGTTTTATTTTGAATATCTAAGATAGGATTGACCTCTACCACCTCTAAAGAGGTAACAAAGTTTCCATACGTAGATATATATTTCATAATGAAATGTGCCTCGCGATACGTTAACCCACCTCGAACAGGTGTACCTGTTCCTGGCGCCTCAGACGGATCAATAGCATCCATATCAAAGCTCACATGTAAACATGAACAATTCTTCTCCAAATATTGCATAGCCTCTTGCATGATGTGTTGTATGCCATACAGGTCTACTTCTTCCATTGTATATACTTTCACCCCATGTTGACGCAACAAGACTACCTCACCCATATCAATATCTCTGGCTCCGACAATAACAACACGTTTCGGATCAATCTTTCGTCCCGGCGTGCCGATATCGACGAACTCAGGATCACCAATGCCACAACTCACCGCCAATGGCATACCATGAATGTTACCACTTGGTGATGTCGTATTAGAATTGAAATCCGCATGGGCATCAATCCAAATGACCCCCATCTCCGGTTCTTTCCGAGCTAGACCAGCAATAGAGCCCATGGCTATAGAATGATCTCCACCCAATATTAATGGAAAACTATCTTCTTGATAGATTTTATAAACTTCCTCTGCTAGGCTACGACAAGCCGTCAAGACTTCCTCTCGATACTTCATGGCTTCATTATCGCGGTTCCCCCCCACAGGAACATGAATGTTTCCTCGGTCCTCCACGATTTTCCCCATAGATTGTAATCGTTTTACAAGACTTGCTAATCGAATAGCAGATGGGCCCATATCAACGCCTCGTTTACCAGCTCCTAAATCCATAGGAACGCCAAGAATTGTCACATTTTTCACTAATAATAACACCTCCAGTGTCACATTGATCTTTGACCAAAATATGCTGTGATTACCTAAGAATAATCACAAAAATAAAATAACACTCAAAGTATAGCATGTATAACTACAAATATCTATCCTTAAGTCGGCACATAATTATTTACAATTACTTTTCAATCAAATTGAGAGCATCTGCTACGATTTGTTCTTGAGATACACCATTTTCTTTCAACAATGCTGTTACATCATAACGATTATGGAATTCTAATCTCGTGCTACTGTTAATGCACACAATGCTGCAAACACGGCAATAATGCCCATCATTGTGAAAGCACTTTCACCAGGTAATAGGGCGAGCAATACAGAGGAAATAATACCGCTACCATATTGCAATGAACCGATCAAAGCGGAACCAGAACCAGCCATATCACCCGCTTTATCTAAGGCAATCGCATTTGTTACGGCTGCGATGATACCGGATGATACCGTTAGAGGAAAAGAATACTAAAACACCAAATACGATGGTCATCATACCACCAATATTAAACCATACAAGAGCCACATAGAAGAAGGTTACACACAAGGTATATTTCATAAAGGATGTATTTTTTAATAGAATCCAATAATTTTTATAGGTATTCATTAAAGAGCCTGTGGCACGTTTCTCAGCAGCATGTGTTTCTGGTAAAAATACCACTGACACCATTAACAAGACACCTAAGGCCACCATAAACCAAAAGATTCCATGCCAGGAACTAATGACCATGATTTGACCACCTACTAGTGGTCCAAGAATTGGTACTACCGCCATAATCATGGTCAATGTAGACAACATACTAGCAGCCTCGGTGCGATCAAATAAATCGCGAATCATAGCACGAGAGAGCATCGGGGCCACACAAGCGCCAAAGGCTTGGAATACACGCCACGCCACCATC
>SAAC01000145.1 GCA_009929605.1 Negativicutes bacterium | reverse complement strand
ATAAGTAAACAAAATGCCTCAGTGCTCCGAAATGGAATACTGAGGCATTTATTCAAGCAATATAAAAAGGCAATGCCCTGAAACTTCTGTTGCATTGCCTTTTTATTAGATATATGGTTTTAAATTACAATTTCATATACTACTTTATAACGGCTTCTCCTTGATGTCCTTTGGTTTCCGCGGATATTTATTAGGGGTAGCCTTTGTTTTTTGTATATACAGCACCGCTCGTTTATCATCGATGGTGGGCAAGGAAATAGGTCGTACTTCCTTAACGGTGCCACCGAGAATATCAAGGGCCTTTGGAGATTCCTGAATTTCCTCTTCATAGGCAGCGCCTTTGAGAGAAATGAAATAGCCATTTTGTTTAACGTATGGCAAGGTCCATTCCAAGAGAATAGGCAATCTAGCCACCGCGCGACTTGTAACGATATCGTAGCTTTCACGGTGGGCATCGGTATGACTCATATCCTCTGCGCGACCATGTAAGGTAACGACATTTTCTAATTTCAATTCATCAATGATAGTCTGCAAAAATTTCAACCGTTTTTGCAAGGAATCAAACAATGTAATTTTTAATGTGCGATTGTAGATAGCCAAAGGAATACCTGGAAATCCTGCACCAGTGCCTACATCAAGGATGGTCGCACCATCAGCGATATATTGAGCATCGTAACAGGATAAGGAATCCACTATATGTTTCACCACCACCTCGTGCATATCCGTGATAGCCGTGAGGTTTAGACTCTTGTTCGTTTCGATGAGCTGCACATAATAATAGTAAAAATCATGAGCTTGCTCATCAGTGCAAGGCAAACCAAAAGCAGTCATTTGGGCCTTTAGATCTGTGGTAAATTCTTGTTCTGTAGCAATGGCTACATCATATTGCTCTTTCATAACAACCTCAAATTCTACTATTACTACTATAATTGGCCTTTATGCTCGCGGCCGTGTCATAGAATACACATTGGAAATTAGCACTCAAAAAATGAATACGCGGGCCGCGGCCATTCCATACAAAATTACTTAGCTCGGTTATATTGTTCCAATTGTACCAACAATACGGATACGTCCGCTGGAGATACACCAGAGATACGACTGGCTTGGCCGATGGAGTGTGGACGGATTTTCGTCAATTTTTGTTGAGCTTCCAGGGAAATACCTTTCATAGCCATATAGTCCCAATCTGGAGGAAGAATTTTTTCCTCTAATTTACGAACTTTATCGACTTGGTCCATTTGTTTCTTAATATAGCCTTCATACGTTGTAGAAATATCGATAGCTTCTTCTACATCAGGATTAAAACGTTCAATACCGAATGCATCAGCTACCATACCATAGGACAACTCCGTACGTTTTACAAGATCATAAGCACGAATGCCTGTTTTGATTGGTGCAGTACCAAGTTTTTCAAGAATTTCTTGGGTTTCCTTAGATGGATTTACAGGACATTCTTTCAATAATTTGATACCTTTTTCTATATCTTGTTTTTTCTTTGTAAATATCGCATAACGATTATCTTTTACAAGACCGATTTGACGACCTTTTTCCGTTAAACGAAGGTCTGCATTATCTTGACGCAAGAGCAAGCGATATTCGCTGCGGCTTGTCATCATACGATATGGTTCACGGGTACCTTTTGTTACGAGATCATCGATGAGAACACCGATATATGCCTCGGAACGAGCAAGGATAAATGGACTTTCACCTTGGAGATACAATGCAGCATTAATGCCGGCCATTAAACCTTGAGCAGCGGCCTCCTCATAACCAGAGGTACCATTAGATTGACCTGCTGAATAGAGACCTTTAATATGTTTTACCCCAAGGGCTGGTGTCAATTGCAATGGATTGAGGCAATCATACTCGATAGCATACGCAGGGCGCATGATTTCTACATTTTCAAGGCCTGGAATGGTACGCAAGAATGCATATTGCACATCCATAGGCAAGGATGTACTCATGCCTTGTACGTACATCTCATTGGTTTGACCACCTTCTGGTTCCACGAACAATTGGTGACGATGTTTATCAGCAAAACGAACCACCTTATCCTCAATAGATGGGCAGTAACGAGGGCCAACACCTTCAATTTTACCGCTATACATTGGGGCACGGAATATGTTTTCCTTGATAATTTCATGAGTATGGTCATTTGTGTACGT
>SAAC01000144.1 GCA_009929605.1 Negativicutes bacterium | reverse complement strand
TTACCATTAATACTCTCCATTTTCTATACACCCTGCGAGGCTCGAACTCGCAACCGTTCGCTTAGAAGGCGAATGCTCTATCCTATTGAGCTAAAGGTGTTTGTAACTAGCCTTGTAATCTACGAATTGTTCTATCTAGTATTTAATCACCTCGTGATCTAAGTAGTAAACTTGTCGAGGGATGTCAAGGTATATTTCCTATTAGGTCTTATTAAAACCTAATGGTTGTTCCATTTTGCTAATAATATCATGAGAACATAGTATATACATTCATACACATGTGTGTTACGTTCAGTACCTATGTAACAGTACTTGTGGTTACATTTCAATTGCCTACTACTAATGTAAATTCTATACAATTTAATTAGTAGTAAAGTAACTAATACTAGAGTTATTAGTTCCATTTTGCCCTCCTATGAGCATAAGAGAAGTACTTATCATTGAAAAATATTTGATAAAGTATTATTTATTATCTACGATAGTGCTACCAGTACCATTAACGGTAACCCAACCATGTTTCATATGAGCTTCGGCTTCTTTATACTTAACTAACTCATCAGTAATAGACTCAGCTAATTTCTTGTTAGCCTCTGCGGTTTTTTGTGCAGTGTAAAGATCTGTATCAGCTTTAACTTTAGCTACAGCAGAATCTTTGTTTGCGTTAGTCTGTGCAGTTTCAGCGTCTTTCTTAGCTTTCTCATTATCTTGAGTTGATTTGATAATGCTATCAATGGTTTGTTTAGTAGCATTATCTACATCTGGAATTCCTAATGTAACATCGTCTACTATATATCCTTGTTTAGCAAAACGGTCTTTAAGATCTTTAAGTACATCACTCTCTAATGTAGGAGCTTTACCAGTAAGTACGTCTAAAATAGAATGTTGTACATATTGATCACGAAGTGTATTCTGTGTCTGTGTACGCAACCATCCATCCTCCATTGACTCGCCAGTAACATTACCAAATTTAGAATAGATATCATGTACTTTAGTAGTTTCTACATGATAGTTAACTTTAACTTCAACGTTAACACGTTTACCATCAGAAGTAGCTACTGTAATAGAACGATCTTTCTTTTTACTTTGATTGTAATCCGCTTGTACCATTCTTGCAGGATACTCAACAATATGTCCTAGTCCTGCAAAGTGGAAACCAGGAGGTAAAGAATTCTTAGAAAGAATTTTACCTGACAGCCCTACTTTAAGCCCAACATTACCATTATCTACCTTTTCAATTGTGATAACTGAAAAAATACCTCCCAAAACAACAACTGCAATTGCAGTAACACCAGCGTATAGCCTAGTCTTGTAATTCATGTGTTCTCCTTTATTTTTCGACAATTTAGTTATTTAACATTTTGTCAATAACTTTGATATCAGCATCGCTGCCGTATTCACAATCACCTGCATAATGTCTGGCTATTCAGTGACACGATGCACAACAATATGTCCTAGTCCTGCAAAGTTGAAACCACACAAAGTATTCGCCTTTTTTGTTCTTCATTATACCTCCCTTATTTCTCTTTAATAATCACGTCAGCGTTCAATACTTGGGTTCTTTTTCCGTCAAAATTGATTTTCACTTGACCAGATTCATCTACAGATATCCGAACATTATTTCCTTCAAACGTTTCAAGCACCTCTCCTGTTTTAGAATAAACAGTGATTACCCTTTGCAATCCTTTTGTGTCGGATTCCCAGTCTTTTCCCAAGTCGTTAAAAGCCACACAGCTAGATAAAGCAACTAACCCTACTAAAACAATAACGCCTACTACAATTTTTTTAAGTATACGTCTCTCCTCTCTAATTAAAACTACTCGTGTAGGGCTTCCCATTTCATCATTAAATTCCATTTTTACTCCTTTAATTAAAAACAATCACTAATACCAGTTTTTATATATTCCGCTAATTCATAATCATATAAATCTTCTTGATAGTCAGGGTTGTCATAATATTCATGCCCCCAACGTTCTGGCTGGTATTGTGGTGCACTCATTAAAGCATCTTTAATAGATTCAAGCAAAATCCTTTGCTCGTCAGTCATTGTACTTTCTCTCATTACGTCCTCTTTTATAAGATTTTTCCCATGATAAACTGTTTTCTATTCTTTCCAACAACCAACCCAATGTCGAAAACATCTTTTCCCTCATCTTCTGACCCCCATCATTAAACATTTTTCAAAATAATGTACCTTGTTGGGATCGAACCAACGACCGCTCGGTTATGAGCCGAGAGCTCTGACCAG
>SAAC01000143.1 GCA_009929605.1 Negativicutes bacterium | reverse complement strand
AACTCTATACTCCTACAAAATTTACACATGTACAAATTGGCTCTTTAATGCAACGCCAAGGCATATCTCTGCCCACAACGTTTGAAGAGGGTGTAAAAGGGGTCCCCTGAGAAAACGGAATATATAGTACGCTAAGAGAATTTCACCACTCTTAAAGGTCGAAATTTACCATCTTTAAGTTTCGAACTCTTTTTCCAGACATAGTCACCCGTTAAATTGATGTGTTCCCAACCTAATGGTGACAAATATTGGAGTAGCGAATCATCGATTGTTTCTCCTTTATTCTTCAGCGCATTTACTGCGCGTTCCAAATAAACTGTATTCCAAAGCACAATTGCAGATGTTAAAAGTGTCAACCCGCTGGCACGATAACGCTGTTGATCGAAGCTTTTATCCCGTATTTCTCCAAGTCGATTGAAAAATACTGCACGAGCTAACGCGTTTCTTGCTTCGCCTTTATTAAGTCCTGCTTGTACACGGCGTCGTAGTTCAATACTTTGCAACCAATCCAGAATAAAAAGTGTCCGCTCAATTCGACCTAATTCTCTTAATGCTACTGCTAAACCATTTTGTCTTGGGTAACTTCCTAGTTTTCGTAACATCAAGGAAGCGGTAACAGTACCTTTTTTAATTGAACCAGCCAAACGTAAAATTTCATCCCAATGCATCTGAATATTCTTGATTCCGAGTGTTCCGCCAATCATAGGTTTCAGAGCATCGTATTTCTTTTCATTATCAGGAATATATATTTTAGTATCTGCTAAATCCCTGATTCTTGGAGCAAAACGAAACCCAAGTAGATGCATCAATGCAAATACATGATCAGTAAATCCTGCGGTATCGGTATAGTGTTCTTCAATTCGCAAATCTGATTCGTGATAAAGAAGCCCGTCTAGCACATAAGTTGAGTCACGCACACCAACATTGACTAATTTTGCACTGAAGGGTGAGTATTGATCAGATATATGGGTGTAAAATAATCTTCCAGGTTCGCTTCCGTATTTTGGATTGATATGACCAGTACTTTGAGCTTTGTTGCCGGCACGAAAACGCTGACCATCTGACGAAGAGGTTTTGCCATCTCCCCAGTTTAGGGCAAAAGGATGTTTCAGCTGTGCATTGGTTAGTTCACCTAATGCTTGCGAATAGGTTTCATCGCGTATATGCCAAGCCTGTAACCATGATAGTTTTGCATAGGTGGCGCCAGGACACGATTCCGCCATCTTTGAGAGACCAAGATTAATCCCATCAGCAAGTATTGCCGTTAAAAGAAGGGTTTGGTCTTTAGCTATTTGATCGTTTTTAATATGAGTAAAATGTCGGCTAAATGCTGTCCAAGCATCGACTTCTATCAACAGTTCTGTGATTTTTACATGAGGAAGTAATGTAGCAGTATTTTGAACTAGAGATTGCGCATTTTCAGGGAAAATGGCATCAAAAGGTGTAATTTTTAGACCATTATTAGTGATTATTGCATCGGGCAGTTCGTTTGATTCTGCCAGCATATTAACTGTATTTAAACTCTCTTCCAACTGAGCTAAGCGCTGGTTAATGTAGCGTTCAAAGTCGGTATTGACACTTATTCCCAGTTTATCTGTTTCTTTTAATGACGAATACGTATCGACAGTCAAAAGATATGCATCGAAATCCTTAAATTGCCGTGACCCTTGCACCCATATATCACCAGAACGAAGAGCATTTTTAAGTTCGGTTAGCAGGCATAGCTCATAGTTGCGACGATCTATCCCCTCAGGGGTAAATACTAACTTACTCCATCTACGCCGCACAAATCCTGTCGGAGCATCATCTGGAATTTTTCGAGTGTTGTCCAAATACAGTTTTCGTAATAATTCAATACCCTGCAAAAGCTCTTCAGCAGAAGGTGCTGCGCGGAGTTTCAATATACTAAGAAACTCTGGGACATATCGTCTAAGAGTAGAATAATTTTCAGCAATGCGATGTATAAAATCAAAATCTTCACTTTTAGCTAAGCGACCTGCTTCATTAACGCTTTGGGTAAAATCATCCCACGAAATAATCGATTCGATTGCCATAAAAGGATCTTTTCCTGTCTGTTTTGCATCCAATAGAACTTGTCCTATTCTATTGTAGAGCCGCACCTTGTCATTGATTGCCTTGCCTGAGGATTGAAACTCCTTCTCATGTTTATGTTTTGCTGTATTGAAGAGTTTACCGATAATTTTATCGTGCAATTCAATAATCTCATCGGTTAGTGTTGCCATCGCTTCGATCACTAATGCTACCAATGT
>SAAC01000142.1 GCA_009929605.1 Negativicutes bacterium | reverse complement strand
TTTAAAACGGATGATGGCGCTGTGGTTTCTTCTATCGTCAATTTGTGTGGTACGGTATGTACATCGGCTCTGTTTACGACGCAAAGTTCTACTCAAAGTAGTATTACGTTTGCTTGGAGTGCGCCATTATCGGATGCTAGCTTACGCGTGTGGAATGATATTACGGGATCACCATCTTGTGGTCCAATGCCTTACGATGATACCTTTGAGTTGGGTACTGAGACATCTAAAACAATTGCAAGCTTATCAGCTTCCACTACCTTCCATTATCAAATTACAAATGGTGGTTGTGTATCCGAAGTACGTAATGTAACTACTACTGCAGCCGTTGGTTTACCTGTACTTACTGCATCGCCTACGTTGTGGGAAACGATGGCAGAGGCTAATCGTGCTGCAACTTATACAAATACAACCATAAATCTTACTGGTGCTAATATGCCAGGCGCTAATGTTTCGATTGCTTTGCGTGGTGAAACAGCTGCCTTTACATTGGTTCCATCAGATGATGCTATTACGCTCGATGGTAATGGAGCTGGTTCTATCGGTGTAAAGTACAATCCTGTAAAAGCACAAACCAATATTGCTTATATTGATTTAACTTATACCAGCGATTGTGAAACAAAAACGGTGACTATTACCTTGGTAGGTAACGTACCAGGTATTGACATTGTAGAAGTGAACCCTGATGCGAGTGGTTTTACACTGCATACCGATTTGGAAGGGACACCTAATATCGTGTTGTCGCAAGAGGTAGAACATCAAGGTAGTGGTCGTCAAGCCAACGATTTGTTCTTCTCCAAATACTTTGAGGCCAGTCAAACTGTTAAATTATTAGGTCTATACAATGGTACGAAAGATCCTATTTCGTTGAAAGGTATGCGTATTGCGGGGCAAAAAGCGGGTAAGTCAGATGCTATGAGCGTTACAGACTGGGCAGCTAGTACAAAAGCCAAACTTTGGGTTCCTAGTGAGATTATTGGCTTAGATACGTTACAATCGCTTGCTCCTGGTAAAGAAATTATTCTATTCTCCACTGATGGTGGTACCTTAGATGTGAAAGTCATTGATTGTGTTGCAGGTTCTACTGGTTGGGAACATGAAGGTTGGTATCCTGTTAATGATAAAACTGCAACAGCGGTTTATGGTGATGCTACGCGTAATTTATTTATTAACGGAACGCATGGTAACTATAATGCAGGTATTAAAACAGGGGGTGATAGAGTCTATGGTTTACAACGTAAAGCCGCTGATGGTACGTGGGAGTTTATTGATGTTATCGGCGCTTTTGATGGTGATTCTGTTATTGGTCGCCAAGTGAAAACTGCGGGTGCACTATCAGGTATGGATGATCAAGGTTGGGTGTGTATGGATGGTACAAACTATTTAACTAAAGAGCCAGCTCCATTGTCAACAAACCGTCACTTGTTAATTCGTAAAAATACCGTGGTGGATGGTTTGAATGCCCTTGAACAAAACACAGAAGATTTTGCTACTTTGTGTACTGAATGGGAAGGACTTATAGTTCCTAAAAATGGTGCTGCAGGTGAAACAGAGCAAGATATTACATGTAAACATTTTAGTGAAGTTGCTGAGTTTAACTACGATGGCTACTATGCTTCATTTGAACGTATTGACGATAATTTGGTAACCTTCACGGCGGCTTCTGGACGTCCAGGCGATTGGGTAGGTTCATTCTTAAATCCAACCGAAACGTTCCAAGATTCGTTACGTTGCTATAATTTGAAGATTTCTGTGGAGCGTTATTACGATTCGCGCGATGTTCCTCCTACAGAACGCACAAAAGCATATATTCAGAACCTTGATCCAGAAGATGATGCTGTAGAAATTAAGGCGCTTGATACCGTGGAGGTTATGAGTACACAATACCGTGTGCCTATCTTGGTGAAGAGTGGTGATAATCTTAAAACAGAAGATTTGCGTTTTACCGACCTATCGAAGGATAAGTGTAAAACGTGTGACGTGGTTATCTTGAATAACGGTATTTTGACCAAGTCGTCTAATGTAACGGATGATCGTGATTCTGTACGTACGGTTTATGTCTACAACGGTGGTCGTCTTATTGTGCCTGACAACCTTGATTTTCATGTGCATGATCTCCAAATACGTGCCAAAGGCGATTTAGTAGGGGCTGCTTATGTTCAGGGTAACTTACTCATGAAAAATCCACGTATCTATCACGATAAACAGATTGATAATACGAAATGGTATTTCTTTACCTTGCCTTACGCTTGCGATATAAGTAAAATTACCGAAATGAATGGTA
>SAAC01000141.1 GCA_009929605.1 Negativicutes bacterium | reverse complement strand
TGGCTGGTCATGGGGAACATGTCCACGGGTTGGACTTCTTGTAGTTCATATCCGTTATCTACTAAGATGGCGATGTCCCGGGCCATGGTGGCTGGGTTGCAGGATACGTAAACGATTTTCTTTGGTTCCATAGCAACGGCAGAGGTTAGGACTTCTTCCTTACAGCCGGCGCGGATGGGATCGAAAACGATAACATCGGGACGCACACCGTTTTTGTAGAGTTTTGGCATTTCTACGGCGGCGTCGGATACGATAAATTCGGTATTGGTAAAGCCATTGCGTTTCGCATTTTCCCGTGCATCTAGAATAGCTGGTTCTACTATTTCGATACCGATGACGTGTTTTGCTTTATGGGCTAGGAACAAGGATATAGTTCCTGTGCCACAATACGCATCGATAACGGTTTCATCGCCTTGTAGGTCCGCATAGGTTAATGCTTGATCGTACAGTACTGTTGTTTGTTCAGGATTAACCTGAAAGAAGGAATGTGGAGATAGATTAAAGGAGATGTCCTTGATGCTATCTCGAATGTACTCATCACCATATAGTAAAATATTTTTTGGTCCCAAGATGACATTTGTTTTCTTGGGATTAATATTTTGTACGATGGATGTTACTTGTGGTAATTGTTCGCGAATGGCTGCTACCCATTTGTCTGCATTTGGTAGACTTTCACTTGTGGTAACTAGGATTACCATCCATCCACTTTCACCAATACGGCCAATAACATGGCGCAATATACCCTCGCCGGTGAGTTCGTTATATGGCTCGATACTTAAATGAACGACTGTATCGTAGCAGACCTGAGCGATTTGGTTATTTTCATCTCGTTGGATAAGGCAATTGGTGCCCTGCACGATATCATGAGAACCCATGGCATAGAAGCCCATTTTGATGTGTTGTTTTGTGCCACCTACAGGCATTTGCATTTTATTGCGGTACGCCCAAGGATTTTCAGGCCCCTTCGTTGGTTTTACCAAATCGGGATTGAGGTGACCGATACGTTCAATGACATCACGCACTTTTTGCGTTTTAAGGGCCAGTTGTCCTTCATATGTAATATGTTGTAGCTGGCAGCCCCCACAGGTGCCGTAGAGCTCACATTTCGGCTCGATACGATTATCTGCCGGCATATCCACTGATACTAGTTGACCCACCGCATATGTTTTTTTCAGTGTTGTAATTTTTACGGTTACGGTTTCCCCTGGTAACGCAAAAGGGACAAAGACAGTAAAATCCTGTACTTTGCCCACTCCTTCGCCACTAGAACCGATACCATGAATATTGACTGAAACAATTTCATCCATAGAAACAGGCAGATTCGCCCATTTCTTGGATGTTTTTTCTTGTTTTCGTTGTTGTTTTCCCATTGTATCCTACTTATGATTAATGTTACTATTTTCTTGCTTTCAATTTACGGTATGCCTTGATCATCGCTGTTACGATAAGAACGAAGAATACGGTACCAATTTTAAAGAACAATTCCTCACCTTGTACGTATGGCATTAAAATTGGGTCCTCTACCATCATTTCACCGGCAACCCAACCAAGCAAACCACCGCCAAATAACAAGATGATTGGGTATTTACCAATTAATTTAGCAAATATGGAAGATCCGTAAATGATGAGTGGCACCGTAATTAACATACCGACGCTAACAAATTCCAAGTGACCATTGGATGCACCTACTACACCGAGTACATTATCGATACTCATCATGGCATCGGCCATAATGATCGTAAATACGGCGCCACGTAAGGAATCCTTAGCTTCGATATTGTGTTCCTCGTCATCACCTTTCAATAATTGAATGGCAATCCACAACAATACGAGACCACCGCCCAAATGAATGGCTGGAATCAAATGTAACGCCTCTACTAATACCGTTGCAAATAACAAGCGCAACGCGATGGCACCAAATGTCCCCCATAAAATCGCTTTCTTTTGGAGGTCCGGGCTCAATTTTCCTGCGGCCATACCAATAACGACAGCATTATCGCCAGCTAGCAAAATATCTATCATAATAATCTTGCCAATAATTATCCATGTACTTAACTCTAAAAATTCCACATTTCCAACCCCTCATACTCAATCCAACTTAGGTTTCTATTATTTATTTTCTTAATAATCTACCTTGTAGTATAGCATAATTATAGTGCTATCGACTATAGGTAGTATAGAAAAATCCCTCCTGGTGAAAGCTAGCTTTCACTAAGAGGGATCCTATTAATTATGTTGAATCGTATTAATTATCCTGAATCATATTGTATTTATTATTCAGGTAATTCATGAACATATTGGA
>SAAC01000045.1 GCA_009929605.1 Negativicutes bacterium | reverse complement strand
CGTCTATGCAGCTTAAATTATTTGGTTAAAGGTGTTCAATTTGAACTTGCAATTTTAGGATTAATTTCATTTACATAAATGGGTATAACCATTCTAGTGAGAGGAGCACAGAAACGGTAAGAAACAATATATATTGCACAGAGTGCTCACCTTGCTAGGTGGAATGCTACTAATGACATTTATAACCTTTGTATTGATGCACATGGTACCAACGGATCCAGTAGAATTAAAATTTCATTTAGCTGGCGTCACGGTAGATTCTGAATTAGCTGATGCTATGCGTGCTGAGTTAGGATTGGATCAACCATTCTGGGTTCAGTATGGTACCTGGGTAGTTAATATTTTGCATGGCAATTTGGGTCACTCTGTTTTTTATACGATGCCCGTCACAGAATTGATGAGTGATGCATTACCTAATACATTATTATTGGTTGGTACATCACTAGTTGTAGGTCTTAGTATTTCCCTTGTATTAGGATATTTGTCTGCAACGCGTCAAAATACAATTCTAGATGCCATCATTCGATTTACTTCTTTTATTTGTTTATCTTGGCCTACATTTTGGCTAGCCTTGCTATTAATTTATATCTTCTCTGTTAAATTACGCCTGATTAGTACTGATGTGAGTACTGGCGTGGCAGCGCTCATATTACCGACTATTACATTAGCAATATGGGTGAGTGGTCTGTATATTCGTAGATTCCGTACAGTATTTCTTGAGGAATTCAGCAAGGACTACATTCGTGGTGCTAGAGCATTAGGGTTATCCGAATCAATGATTTTCAAGCGCTATATTGCACCGAATGTGATGATTCAAATTTTACCAATGCTAGGTGTGACGATAGGTACTATGCTAGGTGGTACTGTCATTGTGAAAACTATCTTTGGATGGCGTGGTATGGGGTATTTGATGGTGAAAGCTATTATCTCCAGTGATTATGCATTGATTCAGGGGTATGTACTATGGGCTGTATTTGTATATATGGGGATTAACTTTATTGTGGATTTGATATTTATGTATATGAATCCACGACTTAGAAAGGGTGTGTAATATGTGCTTAACATTACAGGGTAAGTGGGTATTATCACTAATAAGCTTATATGTACTACTACTATTAGTGAGTCCTTATATAGTCCCGTATGATCCCTACATGGTTGATTCTAGTGTAGGATTAGCTTCTTTGAGTAGTGAGCATTGGCTTGGTACTGATCAATTAGGCCGTGATATGTTGTCCCGTATTTTAGTGGGAGGGCGTACATCTGTAGGTGTTGCTGTATTAGTAGTATTTCTAACCGCTGTAACTTGACGTAATGTAGTTCTGTGTTATAATAAATACAAAGAGGTAGCCGATGTTGTTGGCGTCAGGCTCATCTCTATAACTCATTTAGGTTGGGAAATGGCCCTGACGTTAACGCGTTAGGGCTTTTCCTCTACTTGAGGGTAACAGCCACAAGCATTGCGAAAGCAATCATCAAAGATAATACTTCGAAAGTACTCATAGCATTCCCCCCTTTCGGGGACGAGCCTAACTCATCAGCTACCTTATGTTTATTATAACAGAGGTCAAGGGATTGAGTAGGCTCTTTTTACTTGGGGAATGCTCCTAATAGGAGCACTGAATTAGATAAATTTAATAGTATTTGTGTATAAAATTTGTTATAATAAAATGTGTTGATTTATCCTAGGGAGGTTATACATATGAAAGGTAATGAGCTGCGTCAAGCGTACTTGCAGTTTTTCGAAAATAAAGGTCATTTGAAATTAGATAGTTTCTCTTTAATTCCTGATAATGATCCCTCTTTGTTATTGATTGGTGCTGGTATGGCGCCATTAAAACCATTTTTTACTGGTAAGCTTGTACCACCTCGTACACGTATTACAACAAGTCAAAAATGTATGCGTACAGGTGACTTGGAGAACGTAGGTCGCACTGCGCGTCATCATACATTTTTTGAAATGCTTGGTAATTTCTCCTTTGGTGATTACTTTAAAAAGGAAGCTATCCATTGGGCATGGGAATTCCTTACAGAGGTCATTAAACTAGATAAATTCAAATTATATGTGACTGTATATTCAGATGATGAAGAAGCATACAATACTTGGTTGAACGACTGTGGAGTTCCAGCGGACCATATTTCCCGTTTAGAAGATAATTTCTGGGAAATCGGTGAAGGTCCTTGCGGTCCAGACAGTGAAATCTTCTTTGATCTTGGCCCAGAACGTGGCTGTGGTTGTGATGATTGTGCACCTGGTTGTGATTGTGATCGTTATCTTGAAATTTGGAACCTTGTGTTCACACAATTCAACAAAACTGCTACTGGCGAATATGAACCATTAGCTAAGAAAAATATTGATACCGGTGCGGGCCTTGAACGTTTGGCATCTGTTCTTCAAAATTGTGAAAGTAACTTTGAAACGGACTTGATTTTCCCAATTATTGAAGCAACAGCTAAAAAAGCGGGTGTGACTTATCATACAGATGCAAATACTGACGTATCCTTAAAGGTTATTGCGGACCATGCTCGTGCGGTAACTGCCTTGATTTCTGACGGTGTATTGCCATCTAATGAAGGTCGTGGCTATGTATTGCGTCGTATTTTACGTCGTGCTGTTCGTCACGGTCGTTTACTCGGCATCGAAGGTCCATTCCTAACACCACTCGTAGATGTGGTAGTGGATATTCTTGGCCCTGGCATTCAATCCATTGCGGAAAAACAAGACTTCGTAAAACGCGTTGTAGCGAACGAAGAAGAACGCTTTAACCAAACTTTGGCACAAGGCCTTGATTTGTTGAGCTCTCTCATCGATTCCTTAGTGGACGAAAAAGCAACTGTACTTCCTGGTACAGAAGTATTTAAATTATATGATACATATGGATTCCCATGGGAATTAACCGAAGAAATTGCATCTGAACGTGGTCTTGCTATCGACCATGAAGGTTTTGATGCGGCGATGCAAGAACAACGTACACGCGCTCGTGAAGCTCGTGCGTCGGAAGATGCAAAAGTGGCAACACCAGACATCACATACCTCGCTAATGAAATGTTAACCGAGGATGAGTCTGCTACTGAATCTGAAGTGTTGATGATTGGTAAAGGTTCAGATCGCATCGAAACAGCTGCTGATGGCGACGAAGTAACTATTATCGTTCGTTCCACTCCATTCCATGCTGAAGGGGGCGGTCAATTAGGCGATACTGGTTTCATCACTGGCCCAATGGGTAAGGTGGAAATTCATAATACAAAACGTTTACCAGAAGGCACTGTATATCATATTGGTACTGTTGTAGAAGGTTCCTTGAATCAAGGCGACAAAGTACAAGTTAATGTTGACGTAGCTCGTCGTAATTCTATGGCGCGCAACCATACAGCTACTCACTTGCTCCATGCAGCATTGAAAACTGTATTGGGCGCACATGTAAACCAAGCCGGTTCCTTGGTAACACCAGGTTACTTGCGTTTTGACTTCACACATTTCTCCCCTGTTACACAAGAGGAATTGAATCAAATCGAATACCTAGTGAACGAAGAAATTTTGAAAGCTACTGACGTTACCATTGCTGAAATGTCCATGGACGAAGCAAAAGAAAAAGGCGCTATGGCCTTGTTCGGCGATAAATATGGCGATGTAGTACGCGTAGTAGAAGTACCAGGCTTCTCCGTTGAATTGTGCGGTGGTTCCCACGTAGGTAACACTGCTTTCATCGGTACATTCCGTTTGATTTCCGAAGCAGGTATCGGTTCTGGCGTTCGTCGTATCGAAGCTATCACTGGTGCCGCAGCTGTTGAAGCGGCTCGTCATGATCGTGAAACTATTTCCGAAATGGCTGCCACATTGAAAACGAAACCAAACCAAGTACAAGAACGCTTACACCAAGTATTGGAAGAAGCGAAATCCGTTGAACGCGAATTGGCTGACATCCGTAAGGATTTGGCGGCTACTGGCGTAGCTGATGTTGTGTCTGCTAAGGTTATGGTGAATGACGTACCAACTGTATTGGCAATGGTAAAAGCATCCGACATGGATAATCTTCGTGACTATGCAGACAAAGGTATCGAACAACTAGGCTCTGGTGTTGTATTATTGGCATCCGTTAATGAAGACAAAATTAACTTTGTGTGTAAAGTATCCAAAGACGTTGTAAAACGTGGTGCTCATGCTGGTAATATCGTTAAGGCTGCTGCTCAAGCTGCAGGCGGTAATGGCGGTGGTCGTCCAGATATGGCGCAAGCTGGTGGTAAAGATCCAGAAAAATTAAACGATGCATTACGTGCTGCTGGTGAAGCCTTGAAAGCAATGCTAGGGTAATTGGCTAGTGCTTGTATCAGCATATGCAGTCTGAACTGACGACTATGCATGTGTAAACTAATCTTTTACAAAAAGAATTGTATATAATGCTATCATCTAGTGTTCATATATGTTCTGTAAAATATTAAACAGTAAGGTCTTAGTTGATACTTTCACTAAGACCTTACATTCTATATGTGATATAGATACTTTCACTAAGACCTTACATTCTATATGTGATATAATTGAATCACAAATATATTAATACTGTTAAAGGAGGGACAACCATGAGTGTATCAGATGAAACTATGATGTTTAAAAAGGTAGATGACGAACCAATGACTGCTGAGCTAGTCTTGACTCGCGTGTACGAATCCATGAAGGAAAAGGGATATAATCCTATTAATCAAATCGTAGGTTATCTAATTTCTGGGGACCCAACATATATTACGAGCTATAACAATGCGCGCACAGACATTCGCCGTTTGGAACGCGATGATTTAATCGAAGAGCTTGTGAAAGAATATGTAAAGGCTAAACAATTATAATGAGAATTATGTCCTTAGACGTGGGCAGCCGTACCATCGGGGTGGCTTGCAGTGATGCATTATTAATGACCGCTCAAGGTATAGAAACGGTGCGTCGCACGTCCCTTGAAAAAGATTTCAATCGCTTGAAAGAAATTATCGCCGAGTACGAGGTTCATGAAATCGTTGTAGGCATGCCGAAAAATATGAATGGTACCAAAGGTGAGCGTGCAGAAAAAACGGAAGAGTTCGTAGAAAAAATGAAAGAGGTCATTGATTTGCCTGTGGCATTTTGGGACGAACGCTTATCTACCGTTATGGCGGAACGCCAACTCATCGCTGCTGATGTAAGCCGTAAAAAAAGAAAATCTGTTATCGATAAAATGGCTGCTGTAGTGATACTACAGGGATATTTAGACCGATTACAACATATGAAATGAGAATATATACATGTAACCTAAGATTCTAGGTTGATGCATATTGTTTATATAATTCATTAAGGAGGAATACCCATGATTGATGAAAATTACGAAGGCGAAATGTATGTACTTCAATTTGAAGACGAAGATGGCAATACACAGTCTTTTGTTGAAGATGTGGTAATTAATTATAAAGATCAACAATTTGCTGTTTTAGCACAAATTCCAAACGAAGACGATGACCATGAAGGTCAAGATGAAACGTATATGATTTTGGCACGTATTGAAGTGAATGAACAAGGCGAAGAAGAATACGTTACATTAGATGAAAACGATGAAGATTTTGATGCTGTTGTTGAAATCTATGAAAACATGGAATTGGATGAAGAAGAATAATACATAATCGTGAATTAAAGAGGCCGAAAGGCCTCTTTTTTGGTAATGTGAGGTCAACAATATGGAGATATAAGGGATATAGGTAAATCCCAACAGATATGGTATAATAAAGAGACGCCTTAGTACATAATTCTGCGGAGTTATGTTGTTGTATCGCGCATAAGAAAGGATATAACTCATGAAAAAAGGAATACGTATTGCCCTGGGCATATTTGCGGTTCTCCTATGTATAGGAGCGGCAACTTTATGGGGGGCAATGTATTATTTGCCTAATACCTTTAACGAAACGACTGATGAGCAAGTAGTGGTTATCGAAGAAAAGCAAACTGGAGCAGAAATAGCCCAAATGCTTTATGAAAAAGGATTGATTCGATCTCCTGAATTATTTCGATTAGCCTTACGTATTAGTGGTAATGGTGCGAAGTTACAAACTGGGTACTACCAAATCCCTAATAAAGTGAATCAAACAGAGTTAATTGAGCTCTTACAAAAAGGCCATGTAAAAACAGTTCGTGTTACTATTCCAGAAGGATATACCATTGGTGAAATCGCCATTGCACTTGAAAAAGACCGTTTGGTGACGGCTAAGGAATTCCTAGATGTGGCAAAAAACTATGTACCATATCAATATATGTATGGGCCAAAACCGGTAACGTACCGTGTGGAAGGGTTCTTGTTTCCTAGTACTTATGATATCCCTGTGGATGCATCTGCAAAGGATATCATTGATTTGATGGCTAGAGAAATGAACAGTCAATTAACGCCAGACATACGGAAACAATTGGACGACGAACACATGACGATTTTTGAATTTATCACATTAGCATCCCTAGTAGAAAAGGAAGCGCTCTTTGATAAAGATCGTGAGCCAATCGCGGCAGTATTCAAAAAACGTTTAAAATTAGGTATGCCTATCCAATCTGATGCGAGTATTCAATACATCCTAGGCTATCCAAAGGCGCATGTGACAATTGAGGATACGCAATTACAAAGCCCTTATAATACGTACATTATCAATGGTTTGCCACCAGGACCGATTGCGAACCCTGGTAAAAAATCCCTTGAGGCCGTATTAAATGCTGGCGATACAGAGTATTTGTATTTTGTGGCAGACAAAGAAGGTCATAATCATTTTACAAAAACTTATGAAGAACATTTGAAGGTAGTGGAAAGTATTTATGGAAACTAATGAGATATTAAATGAGCAACGCATTTATGCCATGATTAATAATGTGCCAATTTTGCGTGAATCAGAAGTACATCTCTTTGAAGAATTATTAAGTTTGTATCAACCGACGTCAGTCCTTGAAATTGGAACGGCTATCGGCTATTCTACATTGCTCATGGCACGTCAAATGGGTGAGGGTGGTCATATTACATCCATTGAACTTGATACGGTGCGTCATGAGATGGCAAAATATTATATTGGTCAATCCGATTACAAGGACAATGTTTATCTCTTGAACGGGGATGCCAATGAAATCCTGGTGAATCTGAAAGGTGAGTATGATCTTGTGTTCCTCGATGGCCCTAAGGGGCAATATTTGAAACAATTAGAACTTATTATGCCTTTGTTGAAAGAAGGTGCAGTGGTTCTTGCCGATAATGTACTCTTTAGAGGTTATGTGCGGGGGGATAAAGAACCACCGCGTCGATTTAAAACGATTACAAAACGGCTACAAGAGTATTTGAATTTTGTAGAAAATAAAGAGTTATTTAACACCACCATTTATCCATTAGGTGATGGTATGAGTGTTAGTGTTTGGAAAGGAAGTCCTGAACAATAATGGAAAAACGTTTTATTGAATTGCTTTGCCCAGCAGGCAATATGGATAAATTAAAAATGGCCATTCGCTATGGTGCGGATGCCGTATACTGTGCAGGCCAACATTTTGGTTTGCGCGCTAGCAGCTCTAATTTCTCTAATGAAGAATTGAAAGAGGCTGTAGAGTTTGTACATGCGCATGGTAAAAAAATTCATGTCACATGTAATATCATCCCTCACAATGAAGATCTTGTTGGTCTTGAGGAGTATTTAGTATATCTTGAAAGTATTGGTGTAGATGCTATTATCGTAGCGGATATGGGTATCTTTGGCCTCGCTAAACGGGTAGCACCAAAACTCGAATTACACGTAAGTACACAAGCAAGTACAACAAACTTTATGACTGTACAAATGTGGAAAGATTTAGGTGCACACCGTGTCGTAGCGGCTCGTGAAGTATCTATTAAAGATCTTAAGGAAATGAAAGATAAAGTAGATATTGAAATCGAATCTTTCGTACATGGTGCTATGTGTATCGCTTACTCTGGTCGTTGTCTTATGAGTAACTATATGACTGGTACTCGCGATGCGAACCGTGGTCAATGTTCCCAATCTTGCCGTTGGAAATACTCAATCGTTGAATCTAACCGCCCTGGTGAATACTACCCAATCGAAGAAGATGATAAAGGTACGTATATCTTTAACTCTAAGGATTTATGCCTATTGGGCCATATTCCTGATCTTTACGAAGCAGGTATCGACAGCCTTAAAATCGAAGGTCGTATGAAGAGCGTTCACTATGTAGCAACAGTGGCGAAAGTATACCGCGAAGCGATCGACAAATACCTTGAAGAAGGTGAAAACTGGTACGTTCGTCCTGAATGGATTGCAGAATTAGAAAAAATCTCCCACCGTCCATATACAGAAGGCTTCTCCGTTGGTAAAGCTAACGAAACAGCTCAAAACTATGGTAAATCCAGTAACACACAAACTCATGACTTTATTGGTTTGGTAGAAGGTTATAATGTTGAAGGCGGTTATGCTGAATTAGAACAACGTAATAACTTTAAGGTAGGCGATAAGGTAGAATTCTGCCAACCTAAAGGTCCAAACGTTGAACACGTTATCACCAAAATGACCGATGTAGATGGCAATGAAATCGACGTGGCCCCACATGCACAAATGAAAGTTCATTTGTACATCGATACACCTCTAGAACCATTCTCCATGATGCGCCGCGAGTGCAAGGTGAAAGAAGAAGCGTAAGAAATATAATAGACTTAAGTGTTATATGAAATCCGATTAGGTTTTCAAGATGTATGTACTTTAGCATTTCAATGTAAATAAAGTCATCGTATGATGTCCGTATGGTATCAATTTTGATATAATACAGATAGATTACGATGACTTTTTTTGTGAACAAACTTAGGATGGACTATGCTACCAATTAATGATAAACCTAAAACAAATTTAATGGCGGAACCAGTAGAATTAATGAAACGCGTAGATGGTGCGGATGCACCTATGACTGGAGAGGAATCCTACGTATATTTCAAAATCAATCCTAGCGATACGAATTATATTAATCGAATTCTTGAGGGCTATGAGTATGTGGGTGTTATGACGACATTAGATAACACTGGCCGTAGTATGGTGCGGTGTACGCCGGATACGAGAGAATTGGCTATTGAGATACTAACGAGTTTAGGCGATAAAGTTTATTTTGAAAAATAGATATAATAATTTCGCACAATATAATTTTATGTAGAAGTCTATACTTGCATTCAAAAACCTAGTGTGCTACAATAGCTATGTTAAAAGTTATGCAAAGGACATGATGCATAGTTCCCTATGTCTCAGAGAGAGGTTGCTGGTGGAAATACCTCACATATAGCTATTCATTACCCCCTTTAAACTGGTCTGTCGAACCTAAGTAGGCACTCCCGGCTAAGAACCGTTAGAATCTAAGAGTGAATTATGCACTAATGTATTACCTTGACATACAATGAGGTAAAATGGTTGTGTAATTAACTAGGGTGGAACCGCGAATATGATCTTCGTCCCTTGTAGAGGGAATAGAAGGTCTTTTTTTATTGCCGAAAACAAAACTTTCATAGGCAATGCATAGATTAGAATTAAAGTTAATAGAAAACCCCGTGTCCCGCCGGTGGCTTTCACAATGGAGGAAAAGAACAATGGCAGATGTAAAAATTATTTTACCTGATGGTAGCGCTAAGGAATACGCAGCTGGCACTACTCTAGGTGAAGCAGTAAAACAATTATCTAATAGTTTGGCTAAAAAAGTATTGGCGGCAGAAGTTAACGGCGAATTGACTGATTTGCACGAAGAATTAGTGGACGGTAGCACAGTTAGTTTCTTGACATTTGAACAAGACGGCGGTAAACACACATTGCGACATACTGCATCTCATATCATGGCACAAGCGATTAAACGTTTATGGCCAGAAGCAAAATTAGCAATCGGTCCTGCTATCGACAAAGGTTTCTACTATGATATCGATATGGAACACGTGTTGGTGCCAGAAGATTTGCCTAAAATCGAAAAAGAAATGATCCGCATTGTTAAAGAAAACTTGCCAATCGAAAAGAACGTAATGCCTCGTCAAGAAGCAATCGAATTCTTCAAAAATTTAAACGAAGATTACAAAGTGGAATTAATCCAAGATTTGCCTGAGGATGCTATCATCTCTTGCTACAAACAAGGTGATTTCATCGATTTATGTGCAGGCCCTCATGCAGCGTCTACTGGTAAAGTAAAAGCCTTCAAATTGCAAAGCATTGCTGGTGCGTACTGGCGTGGCGATGAAAAAAATAAAATGTTGCAACGTATTTACGGTACTGCCTTCGAGAAAAAAGAAGAGCTTGAAGCATATCTTCAATTATTGGAAGAAGCAGCTAAACGCGATCACCGTAAATTGGGCAAAGAACTTGGCCTATTCGTATTGAAAGAAGAAGGTCCTGGTTTCCCATTCTTCCTTCCAAAAGGTATGGCACTTCGCAACGAATTAGAAACATTCTGGCGCGAATTGCACCATGAATTCGAATACGTGGAAATCCGCACACCAGTTATCTTGAACCGTCAATTGTGGGAAACTTCTGGTCATTGGGATCACTACCGCGAAAACATGTACACAGTACAAATCGATAACGAAGATTACGCAATCAAACCAATGAACTGCCCAGGCGGTATCTTGGTATACCAAAACGAAATGCATTCCTACCGAGACTTGCCAATCCGCATGGCGGAACTTGGTTTAGTTCACCGTCACGAATTGTCCGGCGCGTTGCACGGCTTGTTCCGCGTACGTAGCTTCACTCAAGATGATGCGCATGTATTCATGACTCCTGAACAAATTAAGCCTGAGTTGATGAAAGTTATCGAATTGTTCGACCGCACTTACAGTCAATTCGGTTTGAAATACCATGTGGAATTGAGTACAAAACCAGAAGGCGCTTTGGGCGATGACCACATTTGGGAATTGGCTACAGACGCACTTCGTGACGCTATCGAAGCAAAAGGTATCCCTTACGTTGTAAATCCTGGTGACGGCGCGTTCTACGGTCCTAAACTTGACTACCATATCGAGGATTCCCTTGGCCGTACATGGCAATGTGGTACTATTCAATTGGATATGAACCTTCCAGAACGTTTCGGCATGGAATATATTGGCGAGGATGGTCAAAAACATCGTCCTATTATGATTCACCGTGCATGCTTTGGCTCCTTGGAACGCTTTATCGGTATCCTTACTGAACACTATGCAGGCGCATTCCCAACTTGGATGGCCCCTGTACAGGTGAAAGTATTGCCTATCAGCGAAAAACACGTTGAATATGCTAATAAAATTGCGAAAGAAATGCGTCATGACTACATCCGTGTAGAAGTTGACGAACGTAACGAAAAAATCGGTTATAAAGTACGCCAAGCTCAAATGGAAAAAGTACCTTACATGCTCGTAGTAGGGGAAAAAGAAATGGAAGATGGCACTGTGAACGTTCGTAAACATGGTGGCGATGAATTAGGCACTGTGAAATGGGAAGACTTCTTCAAGGATATTAAAGAAGAAGTGAAAAACCGTAAATAAAATAGAGTTTACGTATAGGCTCCAATCTGTTGAAAAGCTTATTATGTAGAATACCATCATAAATACCATCATTGTGATTCATGGGTTGTATTGTGATTGTTTGTTTCTAGTATATCTAGAATGAATCAATACAAGACAATATATGAATAAAACAATGGTGGTATTTTATTTTTATAAATGTAAAATAAGTATGACTGTATATAAAATAAATTGTTAACAATTTTATATGATGAATATATGATGAACTCAAAGTTAAAGAGTGTAGCATATGTTGGGATTGTATTATCATTTTTATTAATATTGTATGGTTATCTTGAGAGAGAAGCCAGAAAGGGGTTTTATGAATATTTTGAAGACATTAGTATAGAGTACATTGGCTGTGAGCGCTGTAGGTAGTGTGAGTGCTGCAGATGTGGATCAATTAAAAATCAATACAACAGCTACTACTAGTACAACTCTTGCAAGTGGTACTGATTCTGTAGCTATTGGTCAAGATGCTA
>SAAC01000044.1 GCA_009929605.1 Negativicutes bacterium | reverse complement strand
TTTATCACCGTAACAAAACTTTCACCAATACAAATAAACTGAATAATCCATAAGCAAGATTTATAGCTCATCTGAAAGCCACCCAATAAACCTAAAAAGTACATAATTGCTCTATGATATAGAGAATAAATGGTTCAAAAAAACTGCCCTTAGAAAATTCTAAGAGCAGTTTTTGTATGTTACTATATAATCTTAGTCTTCATCATATAACAATATATACTATGAAGTCTAATCAGCTATGCTATCCTAACATTCACTGATGTAGTTTTAATTAGATTGTGAATAAACCTAACATTGCACCACCTGCTAAGGAAATTAAGGACAAGATGAATAATCTTGGAGCACAGAATTTCAACATATCTTTGATTTCTACGCCAGCCAAACCACAAGCCAAGAATGTAGTTGCAGCATGAGGAGTTACCAATACGCCGTAGTTTTTAGAAATCAACATTGCCATAGCCATGTTATGACCATCAACACCGAAGTTTTCACCTACGCTAATAGCCAATGGTAATAAACCAAAGAAGTAGGAGTCAGTACCTAACAACATACCGATTGGCACACCAAGGATACCAAATACAGTTTGTAAATGACCACCGATAGCTTCTGGTACTAAACCAATTAGCAAAGTAGCCATGGATTCCATCATTTTTGTACCACTCAATACGCCCAAGAATACACCAGATGCCAACAAGATCATAGGCATTGTTAACGCTGTATCAGCATGCATTTTGATAGCTTTGGATTGCGCTTTTGCACCAGGGAAGTTGATGATCAACGCCAATGCCAAACCTAACATGAACGCACCGTACAAAGGAATTTTAGTGAAGCAAAGAAGACCAATTACACCAAGAGTGATAATCAAGTTAACCCAGATCAATTTAGGACGTTTCATTTCATCGAAATCAGCTTGGGATGGACCAATGTTGTCACCTTCATCAATAGTACTATCAAGAAGAGCTGCTTCGCCTGTTGGATTAAGACCCGCGCCACGGCGTTTTTCTACCATACCCATGTAACCAGCAAATACTACTAGAATTACTAAACCTATACCTTGTAATGGAATTAATTCTTGCCATAAAGCATTAACGTCAGCGTTCAATACAACGCCTGTACGCGCTACTGGGCCACCCCATGGTACCAAGTTCATAATACTCATAGCCGCGCCGATGATTACCAATAATGTAACTGGACGGATATGCAATTTTTTATAAACAGGTAACATAGCAGGGATAGTAATAAGCAAGGTAGAAGCCAACGCACCATCCATGTGAGCGATAACGGCGATCAAGGAAGTAGCTATTGTAACAGCCATAATGTTATTACCAGCTTTTTTAGCCAACCAGTTTACCATAGGATCGAACAACCCTACATCGCCCATCAAGGAGAAGAATACGATAGAGAAAATGAACAATACTGCTGTGGACCAAGTTTTAGAAACACCTACTTTGATGAATTCAAAAATATCTTGAGGACCGAAGCCAACAATAACTGCTGCAATAATAGGAACAATAACGAAAATAGGAACTGGGTTAGTTTTTGATTGAATCAACGCCCATACGATGGTTGCAATCATCAAAATCCCCATTACGCCGAGAAGAACTTCACCGTGCATAAAAAAACCTCCAAACTAAAAAAATACCTAAAAAATAAAACAAGTAATAACTAATATTGCCATAAAGGCATACCATTTACAATTAATTAAAAATCATATTTGGTATGTTTTTATTATATATACTTTACAGATTTAATCCCAATGAAGCTTTTTTATAGGGGGGGATAAATAAAATATTTAAAAGGGTGCTTTTATAGTATCACTGTATCTATAAGACAAAGTGATGACGTCACTATATTAAAATATAATATAATGCTTACAACAGAATATATAGTTCTATCCCGTATATTCTATTCCGAGTATTCTTCAAAAATACTAGGATCCACTATATTATGCTCTGCATAGTAATCCAACACATAATCAACAAAGGTTTTTACTACAACCAGATTAATAGCTTTTTCATTGTAAATCAAATTAGTTTCTCTTGTTACCAGATTCCCAGCTTTATCACGAATTGGACTTACAAAAATATCCTTATCTTTACATGAACCAAGCCCCATATAGGTTAAAATAGACCAACCAAGGCCTTCACGAACAAAGTGGCGACAAGTAACCATAGAGTTCACATCCATAGCTACGGCCGGTTCTTTTTCAAGATGCTCTGTACACCACGTTTCAATGACGCCAGACACAGTTCCATCCGTATCATATCGAATAAATGGTACTTTTAGTAATTCTTTATGCGGTACCAAATCCTTATATACTAAGCAATACGGTTCATCCAACAAGCGAATTGTTTTACCTGTAGACATATGCCCACCACGAGCGAAAGCAATCACACATTCTCCCGTGTTAAACATCTTTACAACTTGCTGGCTAAAGGCAGTTTTCACTTGAATATTAATGTCTGGGTATAGCTCTCTAAATCGGCTCAACAGCTTTGGCAGCTCATAGTCAGCAAAATTAATAGAAGATGCAATTTTTAACGTTCCTTGTATCTTACCAGATATAGCATTTAACGCTTCACTTAATTTTTCTTGCTCTTGTACCATGCGTTTACAGTAGTCATGATATATTTCACCTTGTGGAGTTAAAATAATCCCCTCTGCTGTACGTAATAACAATGCGTTTCCTAGTGCAGCCTCCATTTGGCGTATACGATAGCTCAATGCAGGTTGGGAGATAAATAATTTTTCTGCCGCCTTAGTCATATTGCCTTCTTCAACAACAGTAATAAAGGTTTCCCATTCTCTGTTATCCATACGGTCTCCTTTCTGTTCGATGATACATATCTAACAAGCTATCTATCAGCAAACCATGTATAAAATCATCATATTAGATCAATAAGAATAATACATAAACTAAGCTCTTACGAGCTAAATGATAAAAGAGGGAGCCTCAGCCCCCTCTACATTCTCATTAAATATTAAGTTCCTTTAGGGTCAAATTATTTTCTACCGAAAATACGCATGAACGATAAGAACAAGTTAATGAAATCTAGATACAAACTTAAAGCCCCAATTAACTCAACACGTTCCAATACGCTTTCATCCTCAGTCAAGGCCACTGCCGTAATATTTTGCTTGATACGATTTACGTCAACAGCAGTAAAGATGGAAAATACTAAAACCCCTAAATAGCCAAGAGCCAAATTCCAAGTGCTACTAATATTAAAGAACATCATTGCCAAGGATACCAATACCATAGCCACCACAGCAGCTAATAAATATGGATAAAAACCAGACAAATTACATTTTACAGCCTTGCCCACAATAGCAAAGGCCACAAAAAATGCAAGCGTTCCTATGAAAGCAGGCAGTGCTGCATTCAGCCCATAGGCTAACACAATAACCATCATGGTCAAACCATTCAACATGCTATACAAGAAGAACATCGCTTTCAATGCTGTTGTACTTGCAGTCATGGCTCTCATACTGAATAAGAAAACCACACCGATTTCAACAAAAGCAATAATCTTATAATTATTTACTGCCAATCGCATCCAGTCGGAGTTAAACAATAACGCCACACCCGTTAGCATTGTGGTAACAAGGCCCCATACCATCCACAACATAGAGTTGCGCAATTTCTGGGAAACAATCCCCTCCACCAAAGCAACATCAGCTTCGCTATACACATGATTTGGATTCATACATCCTCCTATATTTAACTGAGATATACTTTTATATTTAATAGATATATTATACTAAAAATCAAGAAAAATAGCTATACCCCACTAATATATATGGGAATTCCTCACAATTTAGAACTTTTTTGGGGTGGGATTAATTTAGCGCTTCTGCGCTCGTCAGGGACATATGGGAAATTTTAGCCTTGCTCATCAAAGCTGAAGCTGAAATTTCCATATGTCCCGTACGAGCCCCCAAGGCTCTAAATTACCGAGCGTTTGCTATACCTTCGAATACTTTACCGCGCTCCCCGTCAATGGTAATTTCGCAACCATCAACAAGCACCGTTTGCGCATCCTTCGCCCCCAAAATAACAGGAATACCATACGTAATCCCCGCAATAGCACCATCACTAGTAAAGCCATCCTCTACGGAGATAATACCGCTCGCACGTTTTGCCAATTCCATTAATTCAGGTTCCATAGTACCTACTACCAAGATATCGCCATCTTGGAACCCTTCGTGGCTTTCACCATGTTTGGATACAATATAGGCACGACCAGTAGCAGATTTACGAAGTACACCATTACCAGAAAGCAATACCTTGCCAGCAATGTGTACACGAATCATATTCGTAGTCCCTGTGGAACCAGATGGCACACCAGCTGTTACGACAACTAAGTCGCCAGATTGGATGGCACCTTCCCCCAAGGATACGTTAATGGCTTGTTTTACCATGTCATCGGAGTTCTCGAAGGAACGACCTTTGATGGCTTGTACACCCCAGAACAACTGCATGCGTCGAATGGTAGCATCATGTGGAGTGATAGCTACTACATTACAACTTGGACGATGACGAGCCACGCTGATTGCTGTATGACCAGATTCTGTACAGGTCAAGATAGCAGATGCCTCTAAATTATCGGCTACATGAACACCCGCCAAGCATACGGAGTCCGTTGTGGAGAGTTCAGTATTATCAATAGCACGGCTACGATTATCATAAATTGCTGCTTTTTCCGTTACCTCTGCAATGCGAGTCATAGTGGTAACCGCCTCAACTGGATATTTACCGTTTGCCGTTTCACCGCTCAACATGATAGCATCTGTACCATCAAGGATAGCATTAGCCACGTCACTAGCCTCAGCGCGTGTAGGACGAAGATTTTGAATCATGGACTCTAGCATTTGTGTAGCTGTAATAACGGGTTTGCCCGCACGATTACATTTTTCAATCATCAATTTTTGGAGCACTGGCACTTCTTCGGCAGGAATTTCTACACCAAGATCACCACGAGCTACCATCAAACCGTCAGACATTTTCAAAATTTCATCGAGATTTTTAATACCTTCTGCATTTTCAATTTTGGAAATGATTTTAATATCTTTGCCTTCGGACTCCAAAATACGGCGGATAGCCACTACGTCTTCACCACGTTGCATAAAGGATGCGGCTACGAAATCTACACCTTGAGCACAACCAAAACGAAGATCATCTTCATCTTTGTCGGATACTGGTGGTAAGCTCAACGCTACACCAGGTACAGCTACACGTTTACGGTCTCCGATTTCGCCAGTATTCACAACGGTAGTTACAATTTCGTCACCATTCACTTGTTTAATATCCAGTGTCACAAGACCGTCAGCAAGTAAAATTTTATCGCCTACAGACACATCTTTTGGCAACCCTGCGTGGTTAACAGAACTGATTTCCTTTGTACCTTTGATATTCTTCGTAGTCAACGTAAATGTTTGACCCGCTTCGAGCACGACTTTACCAGCTTCAAACAAGCCTAAACGCACTTCTGGCCCTTTTGTATCAAGCATCAAGGCAATTGGTTTATTAACAATCATCGCCGCATCACGAACCATTTGCATACGTTCCGCTTGCTCCTCATGAGAACCATGAGAAAAATTGAAACGAGCCACGTTCATGCCAGCGTTCATCATAGATTCTAAAATACCTGGTTTATCCGTCCCAGGACCAACGGTACACACGATTTTTGTACGTTTCATTATGTATCCTCTTATCTCTATTACTTATGAACTTTATTATATTCTCATTTTATCATTTATAGGCAATTTTTACTTCTCTTAGTGAAAGTTTTTTACTTAATGCACACGAGAATTTTACATGGTCATGATGCTGGTGCCATAAATTTACTGAAAGCATCAAGCTGGCATTCATCATGATATAAATATACTGCTAATTTAATGCAGTTCTACGGCCCCATCACCCAATATTTTCTCCACAGCCTGAATATTTTCATCCGTCACCGCCATATACATATTTGGTGGCAAGTTAATGCGTTTCCGTTGTTTATGAAGTAGCAATACAGTTTGTGTATTGCCTTCCGTACTGAGTAATAATTGTTTCAAGGCCTCGCTATTTTGTGGTGTATCAAATTCTGGACGAATATGAATGCCTATTTGTCTAACCATGGCATAGTTGACCTTCAATGGACCAACGGAATCGGCAATAATTTGTACGCCTTTTTCATCCGCATCAATACGGCCTTTTACTTTTACAATCATGTCCACAGCCATATATTGCTGTGCTTTTTGATAGGCTTTAGGGAATACTACAACGCTAGCCGCACCGGAGAAATCCTCCAAACGGATGATACTCATCACTTCATTACGGCGTGTCATACGATCACCTTTTGTACTAATGAGCCCTCCAATAGTCACTGTTTGGCCATCGTATTGTTCAGGATTTTCCATGAGTTTACCTAGTTCAAAAAGACCTTCTAACTCCTTAGCATAGCCATTTAATGGATGTCCAGTGATATAGAAACCAGTGTATTCCTTTTCGTCCTTTAATTTGTCCTCCATAGCGAGGTCCTCTAATTTTGGTACTGGAATCATATCCACCGATTCCTCCACCTCGCCAAAGAGACTCATGGTACCCATGGCTTCATCTTTTTGCTGTTTCGCCCCCACTGCTTGAGCGGCCTCATACATATGGAGTAATTGGTTGCGATTTTCCTCAAAGGAATCCATAGCTCCGCAGCGAATGAGACTTTCAAGAAGACGTTTATTAACCACCTTGCTATTCACGCGACGGCAGAAGTCTACGAGACTTTCATAAGTGCCATGCATATTGCGTTCCTGAATCAATGTATCGATGGCGTTATCTCCGACATTTTTGATGCCCCCAAGACCAAAGCGAATGGCATCGCCCTGTACGGCAAAGCTACGTTCCGAATAGTTAATATCTGGTCCAAGCACTTGAACATTGTGTTTTTTGCACGCATTGATATAATATGTAAGCTTGTCCATGTTTTGCATAAAGCTCGTCATGGTAGCCGCCATAAATTCAGGGAAATAGTGCGCCTTTAGGTACGCTGTTTGGTACGCAATGTATGCATAAGCCGCACTATGTGATTTATTAAAGCCATAGCCTGCGAAGTATACGAGCAAGTCAAATACTTCGTTGGCAATTTTTTCATCAATATTGTTATTTTTGGCGCCCTCTACGAAGGATTCACGTTGAGCTTTCAAAACAGATTCCTTTTTCTTGCCCATGGCACGACGCATTAAATCCGCTTGTCCGAGGGAGAAACCGCCCATGGCAGAGGCAATTTGCATTACCTGTTCTTGATAGAGAATAACGCCAAAGGTATCCTTCAAAATCGGTTCCAAAATTGGATGGAGGTACGTTACCTCTTGTTGACCGTGACGGCTCTTGATAAAGTCTGTTACCATGCCAGATCCCAATGGGCCTGGACGATATAACGCCACGAGAGGAATCAAGTCCTCGAAATGGGTCGGTTTCAAATCCATCACAAGGCGCGTAATCCCTTCCGACTCGAGCTGGAACACGCCAGATGTATCACCTTGACATAAAATTTCACAAGCCTTAGCATCATCCAATGGAATCGCATCTAAATCAATGTCGATACCGCGGTTGGCCTTGATAAGTTTAAGGGCATCCCCCATTACCGTCAATGTACGGAGTCCCAAAAAGTCCATCTTCAGAAGGCCTAATTCCTCGATATTATCCTTGTCGTACTGGGTAACAAAACCTTCTTCATTGGAGTTCTGTACTGGTACATGATCATCCAGAGGGTCTGCGGAAATTACCACACCCGCCGCATGAGTGGAGGAGTTACGAGCGATGCCCTCTAATTTCAAACCGAAATCAAAGAGTTCCTTTGCCGACGGATCTGTTTCGTATAATGTTTTTAGTTCTTTACCTTGCAAGGCCTTCGTTAAGGTAATCCCCAATTCATTAGGAATCATCTTAGCAATGCGATTGACCTCGGCTAGTGGCAAATCTAGCACCCGGCCTACGTCTCGAATGACGGCACGAGCCGCCTCAGTACCAAAGGTAATAATCTGGGATACTCGTTCTTGTCCATATTTACGCGTTACGTATTCGATGGCCTTGCCTCGTTTTTCGTAACAGAAGTCAATATCAATATCAGGCATGCTGATACGTTCAGGATTCAAGAATCGTTCAAAGAGCAAATTATATTTTAATGGATCAAGTCCTGTAATCCCTAAGAGGTACGCTACTACAGAGCCGGCCGCACTACCACGGCCAGGTCCTACGAGAATATCGTGCTCACGAGCATATTTTACATAGTCCCATACGATGAGGAAGTAATCCTCAAAGCCCATTTTTCCAATAACGCCTAATTCATAATCAAGGCGATCCGACAATTCCTGAGTAGTTTCACCATAGAGGCGTGGAATTTCCGCCTCGCAGACCTTCCGTAAATAGGATTCTGCCGTTTCCCCTTCAGGCACGTCAAAATGAGGCAAATGATGTTCATCAAAATTGAACTGCACATCACAACGGTCCGCAATAGCCAAGCTATTTTCGATAGCCCCTGGAATATGACCAAAGAGCTCCGCCATTTCATCCCCACTCTTGAGGTAGAATTCATCATTGGGGAATTTCAAACGGTCTATATCAGCGCGACGGCGACCCGTAGAAATACAAACCTTAATATCCTGTGCATCGGCGTCTTCTTTGTGAACATAGTGGAAATCATTAGATGCGACAATACCAAGACCATATTCATCAGCTAATTTCACCAATGCCTCTTGGGCACGTAATTCCTCTGGCAATCCATGATTTTGAATTTCCAAGAAAAAATTGTCCTTCCCATAGGTTTCAATATACCATTCGATGGACCGGCGTGCCCCCTCCATATTGTCTTGCAAGACAAATTGTGGTACTTCCCCTTGAATGCAGGCACTGAGGGCAATAATTCCTTGACTATATTCACGCAATAAATCATGATCTGCGCGAGGTCTAAAATGATAACCTTCTGTAGATGACTTGGATACAATTTTAACGAGATTACGATAGCCCTCCATCGTTTCAGCGAGCAAAATTAAATGCTTTAATTTCTCTCGAGAACGACCTTCTGGCTTCTCAAATCGACTCCCCGCTGTCACATAGACTTCGCACCCAATGATTGGTTTAATTCCCTGTGATACACATTCCTTATAGAAATAAATAGCCGCATACATATTGCCGTGATCTGTAATCGCTAGGGCCGGCTGATTCAATTCCTTCGCTCGTGCCACCATATCTGGCAATCGACTAATCCCGTCAAGGAGGCTAAGCTCCGTATGACTATGTAAATGAACAAATGGACGCATAGGCTCCTCCTTACTTGTATCTAAAATACTCATTTAAATCGTGTTTTCGCTGCTTCCAATCCGGCAAAAATGATTCTACCAAGTTATGAAAGTTCGGCGAATGGTCCAAATGAATAAAATGGCAATACTCATGAACCATAATATATTCAATATAACTCTGAGGGGCTTCCAATAAACGTTGATTCATTTTGATGATACGCTTGCTCAACGTACAGGAACCCCAACGGCTCTTCATGATTTGTTGTTTAATAATTGGCACCGGCACATCGATATCTCTTTGATGAAAGCGCTCATACACCACTTGAGACCAATGAGAAAATACGCGGCTGCCCAAATGTTTCCAAAATGTATTGAGCAATTTTTGCTTGTCATCTCGCGACGCCTCTGGCTTCACATAGAGGTACAAGGTCTCCTTACCATCATACACGGCATATTGTCGTTTACGGCCTTGCAATGGTTCCAATTGAATCTGTACGGGTGTTCCGAGGATAGTCATCTCCTCCCCCGTTACATATTGTAGTGGCTCAGGTCGATTCTCTGCGGCCTTGGCATAGCCTAATCTTGCTCTCGTAATAAAGGGTACCTGTTCAATGACAAAGGCATCCACCTGGGATACTGGTGTACGCCGTGACGCCGACACTTGGACGGAACCATCCCGTTTTACCCGAAGGTTAATGTTTTTTACGGCTTTCACCGTGAGCTCGTATTCAATTTTGTCCCCATTGTAAGTAATCGTTCGTTTCATAGCCACCATTATATTAATTCTTAATAGTTCTATTTTACCACATTCGTCTATATTTTGATGTTCTATAAATGCCCTATAAAAACAATAAAACACCAAGTGTATAGTGAAGCAATCATCGCTTTACATTTGGTGTTTAGTACTATATATTAATTTACTAAAGTTTATTTTTTTCAAAACGCTCAAACAATACAGTCAGTTCACGAACAATCTGTTTTTTTTGAGATTCTTTTAATTTATAGGTTTCACCATTAAATCCAATCAGTTTATTCTTGGCAATGGCTCCCATATCATAGATAATACTCGATGCATCCACTCTATAATTTACGAGTTCATCCAAGGTAATACCATAATAAGTAGCTAATACACAGAGTGTATCTAAATCGGGCTCACGATAGCCAGTTTCATAATTAGACAAGGCGGCATTGCTAATCCCTATAGCCTCCGATACCTCTATTTGACTTTTTCCCATCCGTAATCGAGCTTCTTTTAAATTCTTGTATAATTGCATCTAATACCCCTCTTCTCATTCTATGATCACAGACATCACTTTGAATTACAATCGAGATGTTACTTACGTAGATTTACATTTGGACTAGTCTTTCCTAATTATATTATAACTACCCATAGTTAGTTTGACAATACGAGTTATAGAACCATGTTAGAACAATATAGATTTCTTATGTTACATGAAAAACAATCTATTCTTACAGAAAAAAAGAGCTCCTCTTGCACAATAGTATACAAAAGGAACTCATTATATTACATATTTTTTGCAATTTCTCTGAAAGCTTCGCCAGCAATTTCCAAGGTTGTATCAATATCCGCTGCCTTATGAGCAAAGGACATGAAATTACTTTCATAAGAACTTGGCGCGTAATAAATACCCCGTTCCAAATTATAATGGAAGAAGGTTTTGAAATGATCATTGTTGCAAGCGCAAGCATCATCAAAATTGAGTACTGGTTTATCCGTGAAGAATATAGTAAACATGGAGCCTACACGTTGGACCTGCACAGGTACACCATGTTCAGCAGCGAGTTTACGATACCCTTCGCATAGACGTTCTGTAGCATCCTCAACAGATTTAAAGATGGTTGGGTCTCGTTGCAAAATGGATAGTGTAGCGAGGCCTGCTGTTACTGCGATGGGATTGCCACTCAATGTACCAGCTTGGTAAATAGGGCCACTTGGTGCTACTTGACTCATGATTTTAGCAGAACCACCAAATACAGCCATTGGCATACCACCACCGACGATTTTACCAAGACATGTCAAATCAGGTTTAATTTTGTAAAGCTTTTGAGCCCCACCGCTACTTGCACGGAAGCCACACATCACTTCATCAAAGATTAACACCGCATCATGTTCCTTCGTCACTTCCCGAAGCGTTTCAAGGAATCCTGGTACTGGAGGTACACAGCCCATGTTACCAGCTACTGGTTCTACGATAATAGCTGCGATTTCATCGCCTTTTTCAGCAAATAAAGATTTTACTGCTTCTATATCATTGTAAGGGATGGTAATCGTATTCTCAGCCACACCTTTTGGTACACCAGGGCTATCTGGTACACCGAAGGTAGCAAGGCCAGAGCCGGCTTTTACCAAGAGGGAGTCGGAATGACCATGGTAGTTACCGATAAATTTCACGATAATATCACGGCCTGTATAACCACGTGCTACGCGAAGGGCACTCATTGTTGCCTCTGTACCAGAGCTGACCATGCGAAGCATTTCCATGTTTGGCATAAAGGCTTGGATTTTTTTCGCTAATTCTGTTTCGAGCAGCGTTGGCGCACCAAAGCTAGTGCCACGAGGAATAGCCTCTTGAAGGCTTGCAATAACCTCTGGATTGGCATGACCTAGAATCATTGGGCCCCAGCTCAATACAAAGTCAATGTATTCATTGTTATCGATATCATAAATGCGACTACCACTAGCACTACTAATGAAAGGAGGAGTAGAGCCTACACTGCGATAGGAACGAACAGGGCTGTTAACCCCGCCGGGTAAATAGCGTTTCGCATCATCAAAGGCTTTTTGAGATTTTCCTA
>SAAC01000140.1 GCA_009929605.1 Negativicutes bacterium | reverse complement strand
AGCGTGTCTTCCCCATCACTAACAAGGGCTAATCGTTCTTCCCAAATTGCCGTTTCATCAGGATATAACAACTCCTCAGGCAAAGCATCTACTAGCAAATATCCCGTTTGTGTTGGTGACAATACTTGCTTTTTACCACTAGTCTTCATGAAATCACGTTTAATGAGCTCGTCTATAATATTGGCCCGCGTTGCTTCTGTACCTATACCAGATACAGCCTTTAATTGCTTTTTCAAATCCTCATTTTTTACAAACTTATGAATTTCCTTCATGGCTTGCAATAATGTGGACGGTGTGAAACGAGATGGTGGTTTCGTTTGCTTTGCATCAATAGACGAATCCCGATACGTAACAGGATCATTCTTTTTCACGCTTGGCAAATGATCAGATTCTTCGATTTGCTCTTCCTTGCCAGTCAATTCAGCACCACGATCATCCGTTAAATCTTCGTCATCCTGTTTATCTACACTGGCCAACCCATCCTTTTGAGATTTTTGGCGACTATACAAGAGTTTCCAGCCTTCTTCAATAACGACACGACCGTTTGCTACGAAGCTTTCATCACATTGTTCTACGGTGATTTTCGTTTGCTCGTATTCATGTTCCCCATAAAATTGAGCAATATAGGATTGGGCAATGAGGAAATAAATATTTCGCTCTGTCTCGGTGAGCGTGCCCAATTGACATGGTACCGTCGTTGGAATAATGGCATGATGGGCGGTGATTTTTTTCTCATTCCACGCACGAGATTTAATACTCGGATTAGCCCCTCGGGCCCAACCTTGTAATCGATTATCTCCACAATTCATAAGATTGCGTAAAATTGGCAATCGATCTTCAAATTGGTTTGGTGGTAAATATTCACAATCCGAACGCGGATAGGAGGTCAATTTCTTCTCATATAATTTTTGCGCCGTATCGAGAACGGTCTGTGGATCATAGGAAAATGCTTTACCTGCTAAAACTTGTAATGATGAAAGCGCCAACGGCAATCGTTGAGGATCTTTCTTCTTGGATTTAGTAACTTGCTTAATCTTACCTTGAGGGGAATTTGACAGAGTCTCTACTAAACCTTCTGCAATGGCCTTATTGATGAGACGACCATCTGGGTCTAGGCCCTTTTGCTCATCCGTTGGTTGCCACGTGGCCCAGAAATTACCATTAGTGTGTTCATATAATACCTTTACTGTAAAATAATCTACTGGCTTAAAGGCCTCTAACTCACGTTCACGACGCACTACGAGAGCTAATGTTGGTGTTTTTACACGGCCTATTGGCAATGTCACCTTATGGCCTTTCCGACGTTCCGACAAGGTATAGGCACGAGACAAATTCATCCCAATGAGCCAGTCTGCACGAGCACGCGCCAAAGCAGATTGGTATAAATTGTAGAAATCTTTATTATCTCGCAAACCTTTCAACGCACTATGGATGGATTTTTCATCCAATGCATTTAGCAGAATGCGTTGCACTGGTTTCGTATTCCCTACAAATTCCAACACTTCATCCACAAGCAACTGACCTTCACGGTCCGGGTCACCTGCGTTAACTACGAGGTCCGCTTTGCTAATTAAATCCTTTACCACCTCAAATTGGGAACGGCTGCTATCCGTAACGAGCAATTTCCATTCCTTCGGCACTATGGGCAAATCCTCAGGACGCCAACGAATATATTTGTCGTCATAATCCCCTGGCTCTGCTTGATGTAGCACATGGCCCACAACCCAAGTCACCACATCATCACCTTGGATGAAATAGCCATTTCGCTTTTGGATATTTTTATTTTCTGGCAGGCACTTGCTGATTTCTCGTGCCATTGATGGTTTTTCGGCAATAAATAAACGCATAGTACCTCCTTTTATTACATAAAGTCCAGATTTTGTAAAATAGTAGCTAATGGTTATAAACTAGTCTCTTTTATACGCCCTAGTTGATACTTTCACAATCTCTAATGCTGTTGCGTCAATATAGATAAGCACAACCTGTTCTGTTTCGAACATATATTATACTATATTAATGGCATCTAGACCATACATATCAGTTCCTAACCCGTATATATCTTGTTACATATCATGACCTCTTTTCTGAAATACTATCAGATGTATTCATACACATATCGTGAAAGCACTATTCATCTATGGTCAATACTTTCAAAATCATGTATAATTTTAAAGATATGATATGTAATTATATGAGGTGAATCATGACATTTTTAGAGGAAGTAAATCGTCGTCGTACGTTTGCTATCATTTCTCACCCGGATGCGGGTAAAACAACATTAACTGAAAAATTATTGCTATACGGAGGTGCTATCCATTTAGCTGGGTCCGTTAAATCTAGAAAAACCAATAAACATGCTGTATCCGACTGGATGGAAATCGAAAAACAACGTGG
>SAAC01000139.1 GCA_009929605.1 Negativicutes bacterium | reverse complement strand
AGCATGTGGTTTAATGTTCGGGGTACGACCATTAGGTTTACTATGCTTCTCGGCTCTCTTACGAGCTGCATCTACAGCTTTCGAATCAAATATATTGATGATGTGTAGAACAAACTCTTTCTCTATAGGATCAGTAATCCCATAGATATCAAATAAAACACCTAATGCACTTTTGTCTTTTCCTATAAAGATAGGAAAGTCACCTGGTATGAAACAGTCAATAAGACTATTATAAATATTCATACTAGTAGATACAATAGGTGGAAAATCTTCGAGTTCAACAGGCATTGCCTTAGGATCAGGTTCAATACCTAGAGACTCGCAAAGCATTAAATATTGTTGTTTTGTCATTTTAGATGCTGAGGATTTAATGCATTTATCTGCAAAATCGGCAACAGCATCTAGTAACTGCTTACGCTTTTTAGCTACGAAAAGTGTCTAAGTGGAACACTGTCTGGTTGATCCAAGAATCAAACGCAGCAGAGTTCTGCATAAGCATGATAGCGTTATCGCGACTAAACGGAACTTCAGTAGTAGGATCAGCTTCAGTTTCGATAAGCATCAGCTTCTCAACATCTCCAATCGTCAAGCCAGTCCAGCCAGCAATTGCAGTATCAACGAAAGCTTCAATAAACTTATCATCGTCCTGAACCTGAATCATAGTACCGTTAACCCACTCATCACGCTTAGCGGAAGAGATAACACGCTTAGATGCAGCACGAGACATATAGTTAAGCTCTAGCTTAAAGTTTGGCATACCTGGGTATGAAAGAGTAATAGTACGAGTATCAAGAGTAATATCTTTTAAATTAATCATTTTTAATTTCTCCAAAGAAATCTATTCTCACTGGGTCTGAAGAAGCAGTAGGTATAATATCCCACTCAACTCTATACACATCTGAGAAATCTAGGCGTTTTGTAATACGTGCTGAAGGAAAATCTATAGAAATATTATTATTTCTTATATTTAAAGGTACATCTGTCTCCGGTTCTATATTATAAACCATATCTCCTGCAAAACGTTTTAAGTAATATAGAGAAATGGTTGCCGAAGCATTCATTTCAGTTACATAGGCTCTCTTATTATTATATATTTTGTTTATGTCAAATACGCTTTTATCTTCTCTCCAAGAACATTGTTGCTGGAAAGATAAAGAGGCAGAAATAAGACCGGGTAAGATGCTGCCATTAGTAGAAGCTATTACTGGGCTGTAAGACATTACTTCACCCTGTATAATAGAAGCTGCTTCTCTATAGGTAGATACTTCTGAGAATTTCCCAGACTCAATACCAATATTAAGAATTGGTATGTTCTTATCTAAAGAAAAATCTACCGTAGATACATAACAGTTTTCAAAATATACACAGTTGTTATCTTTATTTACTATATAGATATTAAACATAATAGGTTCAATATTGTTACTATATAGTGGTAGTAAGAAAGTATTACCTTTTCTGTCAAAACCTAGCCATTCAAAAAAGTTAGCTTCAGTAAGTGTATTACTAAAATTTATTGCTAATGATATAGAAGAAGGGGTTTGAGCATTTATAATAGAGTCTGCATAGTTAGTTCTACGATGAATAGTCCTACGAAGGGTCTTAAACTCTTCGTAGGAGGTTTGTACATCATAGTTTGATAGGGCATCAAAATGAAATGCCCTACCATCATACTCAACTATAACTTTTGACTCTCGCATTAGAGAGTAGTACATTTATTTAACCACCAGCAGATTTAACTATAATGGATTTAACGGGAACTGGAGGAGTTTTAGCACCATCTCCGGTAGCAATTAGATTTGCAATAGTAGTTTTGGTGTACTTATTAGAGAAACCAAGATAACCTTCATCACCAGTATCCAGATCAGTAGGAATTGCTTTGAACTCTACAGAAGTACCAAGTACATCGTCAGTCTCAATAGTTGGGATGTTAACGTGAGCTTGCTTAGCAACTAGAACAGCGGCTGGGCGCTCATCATCATATTCACCGCCAAGTACTAGAGCGATTTCGAAACGGTTAACTACTTTCAGGGTCTTGATTAGATCTTTGTACAGATCCATAGAACCTAGAGCTTTATCGTTAAGATAAGCAGTTAGAGAACCAGTTAATTCGAATGCACCAGTAAATGAACCGATTGGGATGTTAACACGGGACATGACGTTCGGAGTCAGATAGGTGATGTTGTTGTTGATTGTAAAGCTACCACCAGTGATCGGAATGTCATATGCCTTACCAGTATCCATATCCTTGATCTTGAGGATAGTCAGTTTGTTCTTGATGTAAGAACCCTGGATAGTCATGTAAGTTTCATCATCAATACCTACAGTATCAGGATCAAATGGAGCAGCATCCAGAGGGATTAGCTGGTTACCGTTACCTGACCAAGTTACACGACC
>SAAC01000043.1 GCA_009929605.1 Negativicutes bacterium | reverse complement strand
TTCTTCTTTTCATCTAATTTCTTCTTTTCATCTAATTTCTTCTTTTCATCTAATTTCTTCAAAGATTTCAATTCTTCCATGAAGCTATCAATATTATCGAATTTACGATATACAGACGCAAATCGAACATACGCAACTTGGTCTATATCTTTCAACTCTTGTAATACAAGTTCGCCAATACGATCTGTAGTGACTTCTTGATTGATTTCATTTCTAATCTCACGTTCTACATCATTCACAACTTGTTCCATAACGGACATTGGTACAGTTCGTTTGTCACAAGAGCGTAATAAACCATTCAATAGTTTACCACGATCAAAGAGTTCTCTACGGCCACTTTTCTTGAGTACCATTAATGGCACTTCTTCTATAATTTCATATGTAGTAAAACGTCTGCCACAGCTAATACATTCCCGACGACGACGAATGCTGTTTCCTTCATCAGTGGTTCTGGAATCAGTGACTTTCGTATCTGTATGTTGGCAATAAGGACATCTCATCGCTTGTACTCCTTTAATCTAATTTTGATTGTATACGTAAATTATGAACATAATCGCTTTACTATCGCATCGACTGTATACTATGCCCATTTTCTTATACTATATATAGTACCATGAACAACGCAAAAACACAAAGAACCCCTAGGAAAATCCCAAGAGTTCTTTGTGTTTGTAGGAGTAAATTAAAACAATATTTTATTATTGTATATATTGTATATCCTTAGGCTATATCAAACGACCATGTCTCAACGTTTCAATTCATCTTCTACACGTAACAAGCAATCGCCACTTTCAATACGACTACCTTCACGTACAAGCACTTCAGCTACAATACCATCAATTGGTGATGTAATAGTTGTTTCCATTTTCATAGCCTCTGTAACGATAAGAGCTTCACCTTTGGCAACAGCTTGACCATTCTTAACGAGGATTTTAACAACAGATCCAGATAATGTAGCACCAATTTCACCTGGTATATTGTCATCCGCTTTACGACGAGTAATACCTGTAGTTGTCGCATGTTTATCATGAACTTTGATAGCACGAGGTTGTCCATTAAATTCAAATACAACTAGACGATTGCCATCTTCATCTGGTTCAGATACACCATTCATGCGGATAATTAGTGTTTTACCCTTTTCAATAGTAACAGAAATTTCTTCACCACGACTCATACCAAAGAAGAATGTTGGCGTATCAAGGACAGAAACATCGCCAAAGTCAGTGGTAAATTTATGATAATCTCTATACACTTTAGGGTACAAGCAATAGGCACTTACATCTTCATCAGTAATTGCTGCCCCCATATCGCTCAACTCATTACGTACATGTTCAAAATCAGTTGGTGGCAATACAGCACCAGGGCGAACTGTTAATGGCCGTTGACCTTTCAAAATAATTTTTTGAAGTTTTTCTGGGAAACCTTGATAAGGAATACCGATACGACCTTCAAAGAATTCTACCACAGATTGAGGAAAATCAAGAATGTCGCCTTTTTCGTAAATATCCTTCTCAGTTAATCCATTTTGAACCATGAACAATGTCATATCCCCTACAACTTTAGAGGATGGAGTTACTTTAATGATATCTCCAAATAACATGTTAACTTCATGATACATTTTTTTAATTTCAGGCCAACGATCACCTAGGCCAACCATTTTTGCTTGTTGTTGTAAATTAGAATATTGTCCACCTGGCATTTCATGAATATAGACTTCTGTATTTGGATAAGACTCTGCACGGTCCACCCCTTTATAATATGGACGAATAGAACCAAAGTAATGGGACATATGTTCCATATATTCAGGATTCATATTAGGTTGACGGTCATGACCTGATAAAGCATAGTACATTGAATTCATACTTGGTTGGCTTGTGCCATTAGCAAAGGCAGAGTAAGCCAAATCAATCACATCAACGCCAGCATCTACAGCACGCCCATAGCTATAAATTGCATTGCCAGAGCCTTCATGAGTATGTAAATGAATTGGTAATGTTGTAGCATCTTTCAATGCAGATACCAAGTTGTACGCTGCTTGAGGTTTTAACAATCCCGCCATATCTTTAATAGCGATGATGTTAGCACCAGCTTTTTCCAATTCTTTCGCCATTTTTACGTAGTAATCAAGATTGTATTTTGTACGGCTCGCATCCAAAATATCACCAGTGTAGCATAATGCTACTTCTGCCAATTTATTTTGCTCCCGCACTTCATCGATAGCCACTCTCATATTATCGAGACTATTTAAACTGTCGAATACACGGAATACATCAACACCGTTTTTAGCCGCTAACTGAATGAATTGACGAACTACATTATCAGGATAACTAGTATAACCAACGGCATTAGCACCGCGAATCAACATTTGAAGCAATGTATTCGGCACTTCTTTACGGAACATACGTAAACGTTCCCATGGATCTTCATGCAAGAAACGATATGCTACATCGAAAGTAGCCCCACCCCAACATTCTAAGGAGAACAAATTTGGAACGCCTTGTGCTGCATTACCAGCAACACGTGCCATATCGATGGAGCGTAAACGAGTAGCAAACAAAGATTGATGAGCATCACGCCATGTTGTATCAGTAAAGAATACTTCTTTTTGTTCTGTTAACCATTTAGAGAAGGCTTCTGGACCCAACTCTTCTAACTTTTGTTTTGTACCAGATGAAGGTGCAATATCTAAATTAGGAGGTAATAACATTGGTTCAAAGCTAGGTTTTGCTTCATGACCAGCACCTGCATATCCATTAACTGTAATATCTGCAATATAACGAAGTAATTTTGTACCTCTATCGCGGTCTTGTTTTAAATTGAATAACTCAGGATGTTCATCAATAAAGTTAACATTATAATGACCACTTTGGAATACAGGATGCTCTAATACATTGATTAAGAAATGGATATTCGTTTTTACACCACGAATACGGAATTCCTTTAAACAGCGTAGCATTTTACGAATGGTTTCTTCGTTATTAGATGCAAAGGCAGTAGCTTTTACTAGTAAGGAATCATAATATGGTGTAACAACGGCACCTGTAAATGAATTACCAGAATCAAGGCGGATACCAAAACCACCACTACTACGATATGCTAAAATTTTGCCAGTATCAGGCATGAAGTTATTTTTAGGATCCTCTGTAGTAATACGACATTGGATAGCAATTCCTTTGCAAGGAATTGCATCTTGTGCCATAATGCCAATTTCAGCACTGTCCAAACGATAGCCTTCAGCAATGCGAATTTGTGTATGTACAATGTCAATATTTGTAATCATTTCTGTAACAGTATGTTCTACTTGGATACGAGGATTAACTTCGATAAAATAGAAATTACCATCGTCCGTCACCAAAAACTCTACTGTACCAGCACCAACATAATTAACATTTTTCATAATTTTAACAGCAGCATCACAGATAGCTTGACGAGTTTCTATTGGCAAAGCAAAGGCAGGCGCCATTTCCACTACTTTTTGATGACGACGCTGTACAGAACAATCACGTTCATGCAAATGAACTACATTACCATGTTTATCACCTATAATTTGAACTTCAATGTGTTTTGGTTCCACAATGAGGCGTTCTACATATACATCATCATCACCGAAAGCAGCTTTTGCTTCAGATTTTGCACGATCATAGGCTTCACGCAAATCTTCTTTACGAGTTACTTCACGCATACCACGACCGCCACCGCCATTAACGGCTTTGATCATCAATGGGAATCCATAATCTTCCGCAAATTGTTCTAATTGAGCAAAATCCTTCAAGGCTCCATCCGAACCAGGAATCATAGGAATTTGAGCTAGTTTAGCTTGCTCACGGGCATTGACTTTATCACCAAACATAATTAAATGTTCAATATTTGGACCGATAAAAATAATACCTTCTTCTTCACAACGTTTAGCAAATTTCGCATTCTCTGACAAGAAACCATAGCCAGGATGAATAGCGTCTAGATCATGTTCATGGGCAATACGAATAATATCTTCAATATCAAGATACGCCTCAACTGGTTTTTTACCCTCACCAACTAAATACGCTTCATCCGCTTGGTTACGATGTAAAGACAATGTGTCTTCTTTCGAATAAATAGCAACAGTACGTATCCCCATTTCATTACACGCCCGGAATACGCGAATTGCAATTTCACCACGGTTTGCTACTAATACGGATTTAATCTTTTTCATTGGCATTCCTCCTACTCATTACTCACTATCCTTATAGTGCCTTGTTTGAGAATTCAATAATTTCTGATATGCATCGAAAAATATAAAAAGCGAATTTATCAATAAATAATTTGAAATTATCACTTTTTTTTATATCCATATCATCATCAACTTTAAACTCATTATACAGCATTTCACGAATAAATACACAAGATATTCACAAAAAATATGATAGGCCTATTCTAGAGGTATATTATAACCAGTATTCATATCTCCATTCCAAACGGACATGTTTAGTCCACATTTTAAAGCCAGATAATCACTAGTTTAGTAAAAAAAGTAGACACAGATATAAATTTTATAGCTATGTCTACTCAATTTTATTCACTATGAATTTAATCCTATAAATCGCCAAGGAAATGTTGCATCAAAAGATTTAAATTACGTTGATCCTTCGCCCCCATTGTTTCACGAACAGAATGCATGCCTAGCAATGGTAACCCAATATCCATTGTTCTCATTGGGAACATAGCAGACGAAATAGAACCAACTGTAGAACCACCAACAATATCAGAATTATTTACATACAACTGATAGTCTGCATTGGCTTCTTCACATAGGCCTTTCACAATAGCTAATGCCTTAGCATCGCCTGCATAGGATTGACTAGCAGCCAATTTCAACGTAACGCCACCATTTAGTGTAGGGAAATTAGTAATATCGTTCTTTTCAGAGAAATTAGGATGTAAACCATGAGCCACATCAGAAGAAATCATGAATCCTTTACCCATATCAGCATCAAGTTCATTTCGAGTTAATCCAAGACCACGATAAATACGTTCCACTAGCAATGGTAAAATCATACCTGCCCCACCTTGTTTTGTACGACTACCTACTTCTTCATTATCAAACAAGATAGCTACACGAATACCATCTACTTGATTTTTTTGAGCCGCTAACATACCTTCTAGACAACCATAACAGGATGTTAGATTATCAAGGCGTGGTGAACTGATAAATTCGTTATGAATACCCACTGTACATCCTTGTTCTACAGGGTATAGTGTCATTTCATAGGATAAAATTTCCTCTGGCTGACATCCTACTTCTTCCGCTAACAATGTTGTCCATGCATCGTATTCAGATTCTTCGTCTGGTGTCATCATGATAATTGGTAACATATGTTTTTGACGACTCAATTTAACACCATCATTCATTTCACGATTCATATGAATGGCTAGATTAGGAATCAATGCTATTGGTCGTTTTGTATCAACTAATACAGCATCTACATCGAAAGCATCTTGACCTTTTAATACGACTGTACCAGCAGCACCCAATGGACGATCTAGCCAGGTATTTAAAATCAATCCACCATACATTTCAACATTTAATTTTGTATAACCTTTCACAGTAGTGATTGGATTTGGTTTAACTCGTATAGCTGGAAAATCTGTATGAGCAGAAGCAATACGTAATGTATTTCTAGGATTATTACCTACATGGAATGCAAATAATGTTGTGCCAAATACATTTACTACATAATTACCTTCCCCTAATGACCATTGTTCCTCCATAGATAATTCTGTATAGCCTGCATCTAATAACATTTGTAGACTAGTATCAACCGTATGATACGGAGATGTACAAGCTGAAATATACTGTAATAATTTTTGATTTTCTTGTTCCATAGCGCACCTCTTGTATAAATATATACATAATGAAAGTATCATACATAGCTACGTCTTGCATTCCCCCACGTCATTGCATGTATACATTTATTGTATAAAAAAACCTCCCTTTCATCAAGGGAGGTTTCTGTTCTATAAACTATTCTAATAAGTCTCATCATAGTGTGCTAAGGATAACAGAGTATTCTAGCAACACCACGACAGACAATGCTGTTAACATGTAACCAGATTATTCTGGCAATGCTACATCTTCTAGATTTGTTTTCTCGATTGTTTCCAATGCACCATTATCACAAAGATTTGCAATAGTTGGATCAATTGGTAGACGACCTAGCAATAACAATCCATATTTTTGAAGAATTTCTTCAATGTGGCTTTCACCAAAGATTTTGTAATCCTTGCCATTATCTGGACAGTGGAAATAGGAATAGTTTTCTACTACACCAATAATTGGCACTTGCATCATATCAGCCATTTTCACAGCTTTTTCAACGATCATGGATACGAGATCTTGTGGAGATGTGACGATAATAATACCATCTAATTTCAAGGATTGATATACAGTAATCGCTACGTCACCAGTTCCTGGTGGCATATCTACGAACATGTAATCAATATCTTTCCAGATGACATCCGAATAAAATTGTTTAACTACATTACCTAAAATTGGACCTCTCCAAAGAACTGGATCCGTATCATTTTCAAGCAACAAATTAACGGACATAATATCTACGCCACCTTTAGAAGTGACAGGATACATACCGATTTCATCAGCATAAGCCTTTTCTTTCAAACCAAATACTTTTGGAATGGAAGGCCCTGTGATATCAGCATCAAGGATAGCTGTCTTGTATCCCTTACGAGCTTGTGTAATAGCCATCAAACTAGTAACAGAGGATTTACCTACGCCACCTTTACCACTAACAATACCAATGACATGCTTTACATTACTCAACTCATGCATAGGAGCTGTCATATCTTGAGGTTGTTGTTGCTGTTGTTGTTCATTTGCGGAACCACATCCTGCGGATGCAGATGGGCAACTGCCGCAACCGCCATCGCTGCAACCCATAATAACACCTACTTTCTAACTGGAGGACTTGCCTCTCGTTTTATATACAAAATTAATTTCTAAATTAGAGATTGCTTTCACAACTCTATTTATTTATTGTAGCATATTGAATATTTTCTATCAATGGTGCTATATTTCTTCATCAACAATTTTATCGAGAACTTCTAATGAAGGAATAAGAAATAACTCACTATTTCCCGCAGAATTGTACAGTCAATTCGCCAAGGATTTTCATACCTTCTTTTATAGTCTCCACTGTTGGCACTGTATAGCTCAAACGGAATGCACGTCCATTAGGAATGCCATCAGCAGCGAAAGCACCACTTGGTACAATGCCTACCTTGTGTTCCATACAGGCTTCAAAGAACGCATCACAATCCACATCCTCTGGCATAGTCATCCATGCAAACATACCGCCTGTTGGCACAGTGATATGAACTTTGGAGCTCGCATATTGTTGGAATGTTTCGTACATAGCATCCCATTTCATTTTATATACGCGACGCACTTCTTCGATTTGTTCATCATAACTCACATTATCAAGTACCGTAGATACAACACGTTGTGTAACGAGTGGCATTTGGCCATCACAGTTATTTTTTAATACTTGAATGACATCAACCACTTCTTTTGGTCCAAACATGAATCCAACGCGCAAGCCAGCAGATAATGTTTTAGAATAAGAACCAGCATATAATACGCGATTCTCCGTATCAAAGGATTTAAATGTTGGCACATAGTCACCAGCAAAACGGATTTCACCATATGGATCATCTTCATAGATGAATAAATCATGTTTAGATGCCACTTCATAAATCGCTTTGCGTCGTTCTAATGGCATTGTAATACCTGTGGGGTTTTGAAAATTAGGAATCAAATATACATATTTACCCTTCCCAGATTTTACAGCTTCGTCTAAGGCTTCTGGAATCATACCAAATTCATCCATGGCAATACCTTTTGCAATAGCACCAGTATTACGAACGGCATTAATACCGCTAGTGAAAGTATATGCATCCATATATACTTCATCACCAGGTTCGCACACTGTGCGTGGTACAAGTCCTAATAATTGACCAGCACCTACAGAGATCAACAAAGATTGTCCGTCTGGATTCATATGATGTGTATTCACCAAGCGATGTAATGTTTGTTCCGCCAAATGTGCATCACCTTGCATAGGGCCATATTGTAATAACAACATCGGATTTTCATGTACCAATTTATCAAATGCGTCTTGAATAGCTTTCACAGGAATCGCCTCTGGTGCAGGGTTACCAATACCAAAGCTAATAAATCCAGGAATGCCAGCACCGCGTTCAAATACGGCACGTATAAAATTAGGTCCCTTTAGGGTAGAGCGTTCAGGAATAGAAAAACTCATGATTATATCCTCACTATCATAATGAAATCATATCTATACTAATAAAAGGATAGATGATGGTATGTACACATTCATCTATCCTTAACTTTATCACTTTAAAGGGTATTAGTAAAATTTTATTTTATATACCTCTAGATAATTTTAGTTATCGTCATTGTTATTCTTCTCTACCACTGCATTATGCTCAGTTAATTTTGAATCTTCAATGGCATGTTTCGCCTTTTGCTTCTCCATATAGTTTTGATAGAGCTTCCACAAAATGAAATAGGCAATGGCCGCCACGATAACGATAATTCCCAATCGAGATATATTTTCTCGGAAATTCACAATATCCGTACCGATGGCAACTTCTAGAGCAGTAGATGGAAATTTACCAATTAAATTCGCAATAATATAGTCACGAGGTTTAATTTTACTGATAGCACCTAATGCCGTAATGATTCCAGAGGGGAAATATGGTAGTGTTCTAGCAAATAGCATCACAGCAAAACCATTGCGCCCACTAAAATCATCAACTTTCATCAATGTTTTATTTTTTGAAATCAGTTTATCCGCTGCATCTCTGAGGAAATAGCGCATGATATAAAAACTGATGACTACACCAATGGTTTCTGCTAACCAAGAAATAATAATCCCCGGCCACATGCCAAAGACGATACCATTCGCTGTGGATATAAAGATAGATGGCAAAAAACCTACGGCATTGACGAAAATATCTAGTACCATACTAATGAGCATGGCCCAAGTACCATAGTGGCGAAGGAATTGAACAATTTCATCCATCCGTCCAGCTGTCGCCAAATGCCACACCATGGGATAAAATTTAGGATCTATGATATGGATGCCTACTAGCACAGCGATAGTTAATACTAGAGCAATGATTTGGATCCAACGCTCACCTGAGATTCCATAATATATATTTTTTTTATTTTCACTCATAAATAATCCATTTCTAATGTACTAAACATTTAATTTAATTCCTATTATATCATGATAACATGGTATAATGACCATAAAATGAGTCAAATAACTTAATTGAACAATTAATTATTACATGTCAGTAATTTCGTATTAAGAAAAGAGGATTTCTATGTCAAATATCACTATCGGAATGACAGCTACAGCAACAACAACTGTAGTCACTGAAAACACCGCTAAAGTTATGAAAAGTGGTGCCCTTGATGTATTTGCCACACCAGCAATGTGCGCTCTTATGGAGGAAGCTGCACAAGCAGCCGTAGCGCCCGTCCTTGAGTCTGGTCAAGGTACTGTAGGTATTAGCCTATGTATCACTCATGATGCCCCTTCGCCTCTAGGTGCTACAATTACTGCTACTGCAGAGGTAACTGCTGTGGATGGCCGTAAAATTACTTTCACTATTACCGCCACCGATAATCATGGCCACATCGGAAAAGGCACACACGAGCGTTTCATTATCGATAATGAAAAATTCATGGCTAAGGTTACAGAAAAGGCTACAAAATAATAAAGTGACATTCAAAAAGGACGTTTCCAAATTATAAATCGGAAACGTCCTCTTATTATGTCATCTATTCTATCAACTGTATTAGTCGATACGTACTACCCAACCTTCTGGTGCTTCGATTTCACCATGTTGGATACCCAATAATGTATCATATAATTTTTTGGTTGTTGGACCCATTTCTTCCATACCAGCTGGGAAGTTGATGTCCCCATCTTTAGTATGAATAGAACCAACTGGGGATACTACTGCAGCAGTACCACATAGACCTGCTTCTGCAAAGTCTTTCAATTCACTAAACAATACTTCACGATGTTCTACTTGCATACCAAGATAATGTTCTGCTACATACATCAAGGAACGACGAGTAATAGATGGCAAAATACTATTGGATTTAGGTGTTACTAATTTGTTATCTTTTGTAATGAAGATAAAATTAGCGCCACCAGTTTCTTCTACTTTTGTACGAGTCGCAGGATCCAAGAACATATTTTCAGCAAAACCTTGTTCATGTGCTTCTTCGATGGCATGTAAACTCATAGCATAATTAAGACCAGCTTTAATATCACCAGTACCATGTGGAGCTGCACGGTCATAATCAGAAATTTTGATACGAATTGGTTTTGCCCCACCTTTAAAGTAAGGCCCTACTGGTGTGCAAAATACGCGGAATTGGTATTCATCAGCTGGTTTAACACCAATAACAGGATTTGTACCCATCATGTAAGGACGGATATATAGGCTTGCACCAGTACCATATGGTGGGACCATATCTTTATTTGCTTTTACAACAGCTTTGATCGCCTCTACGAAACGACCTTCAGGAAGTTTAGGCATAATCAAACGTTCTGCAGAGTTATTCAAACGTTCTGCATTTAGATCAGGACGGAAACATACGATATGACCGTCTTTTGTATAATACGCTTTCAAACCTTCAAACACAGTTTGTGCATATTGGAATACGCTGGCACATTCGTTTAATACGACGTTAGCATCAGTAATTAAACCGCCTTCATCCCATTTTCCATCTTTATAATTAGTTACATAACGATATTCTGTTTCATGGTAACCAAATCCTAGGTTAGCCCAATCAAGATTCTGACTCATAAGATCGCCTCCAAATTTCTCTATCTAATATACATACAATCTTAACACTATAGAATTATTTTTACAATGTATTTTACTATTTTCTCTAATAATTTCCATAGCCTAACTAGCAAGATTATATCTGACTTTAATCCTATGTTCACAATCATGGCACAAACATCTGTATTTTTGTAGTATACATTATGTAAATCTCATATAAATGTCTCTTATTCTCCACACATAATCATCTTATGGTGAAAGTTAAAAGGCTCGTCTCCCAGACGAGCCTTTTACACACTATTACATAGTGGCATATATATTATCGTTAAATTAGTAGTGATACTATTTTTTTATGACTTTTACAATACCGATAACAACAGCTGCACCGATAATGCAAACTACTAAGGATTGGATGCCAAAGCCATCTAGGCCAGCGATACCAAATTTGCCTAATACATAATTGGCAGCAGTACCACCTACAACGCCTGCAGCGGTGTTAGCAATTTTACCCATTTGTTCTTCTGTTTTCATAAAGATACTAGCAATATAACCAGCTAGACCTCCAATAATAATCCAAGAAATAAATCCCATGATAAGACCTCCTATGATAAAAAGATTCCCTATACACTACATCGTTATTGTATCACATAAAATTTAAAATTTTTGATGAATACCTAATCTATATATAAAATTAAAGTGTTTGCATGAAACATTCCTTCAAAAAACATTTTATAACTGTATTTTATTTATTGCCGAAATCGCCTAAAATTATACGCAATTCATCAATATGCGCTTGTGTGGTAGACCAACTGGTGGCAAAACGCACTACCGTATGGTCCGCATCATAGGATTCCCAGAACCCCACACGTACGTGCTCGCTCAAACGTTTCACGTCATCATTATGTAAAATCACAAACAGTTGATTTGTAGGGGATTCCAAATAGAATTTAAAATTATATTCATGAAGTAACTCTTTCACTTGCTCGGCCATATCGATAGCATGACGACTAATGGACATATAGAGATCGTTGGTGAACAATTCACTGAACTGAATACCCAACAGACGCCCCTTCGCCAATAATGCACCATGTTGCTTAATGCGCGTCACAAAATGGCTCGGTGTTTGTTTCGTAAACACTACGGCCTCGCCAATAAGGGCACCAATTTTCGTGCCACCAATATAAAACACGTCGGATAATCGAGCGATATCTTGTAGTGTCACATCCGCATCACGTGATGCTAATCCATAACCTAATCGCGCCCCATCAATAAAGAAATGCATTTGATGTTTGTCGCAAATTTCACGAATCCCTGTGAGCTCATCTAAGGTATATAATGTGCCATACTCGGTCGGTTGTGAAATATACACCATCCCTGGGAACACCATGTGCTCATGATTCCCATCATTATAGAAATTCTCTACATACTGTGAAAGCTCTGCCACATCAATTTTCCCCAAATGAGATGGTATGGTTAGTACCTTGTGACCAGAAAATTCAATAGCACCTGCCTCATGCACGCTGACATGACCTGTTTCAGCGGCTACTACACCTTCATAGGATTGCAACATGCTGTTAATGACGATTTGATTCGTCTGTGTACCACCACTGAGAAAAGTTTCTAAATATTTTGTGACATAGGGTAG
>SAAC01000138.1 GCA_009929605.1 Negativicutes bacterium | reverse complement strand
CCATGTGGGGAGAGATTGTTATTATCGCTATATTCATGGAATATTAACACCAAGTCAAGAAAAACGGCAATTAGTACAGGCTAAAATAACTCAACTATAGATTTATATAATCGTTGCGTAGTAGCCAGTATTACTTCGGATGCTTTAACTACACACGTAGTGACGGGTATTGTCAACCTTATGGATTTGCCATGTGCTACAATTTTTAGTAAAATATATACGTAATAATTTGTGGAGGATATATGTTAATTTCGATTGTTGTTCCTGTATATAACGAAGAAGAGAATATTAGGACATTTTACGACGCAGTCACTGAGGTCATGTCAGGACTCGAGTATGATCATGAGCTGATTTATGTGGACGATGGGTCTTCTGATTCTTCAGCAATGATATTGCGCGAGATTGCCTTCAATGATAAACGTGTAAAGGTGATTCTTTTGGCTCGTAATTTTGGACATCAATTAGCGTTAACATGTGGTCTTGATTTCGCTCATGGTGATGCGGTGATTACAATGGATGGGGATATGCAACATCCACCGGCTTTGATTCCAGAGCTTGTCCGGTTGTGGGAATCCGGGTATGATGTAGTTCGTACTATTCGTGATTCTACTGAGGATGCGACTTGGGCCAAGGCGTTCACTTCCAAGTATTACTATAAACTTATGAATAAAATGGCATCTGTTCCTATCGTTGAGGGTGGATCAGATTTCCGACTATTAAATCGCAAGGCCTTGGAAACGTTAAAACGATTCCGTGAACATGGTCGTTTCTTGAGAGGTATTGTGGGGGACCTTGGGTACCGTCAGGCAGAATTGCATTTTGTGGCGCCACCTCGATTTGCAGGTGTGTCTAAATTCAATGTTCGTAAAATGCTTCATTTTGCATTAGATGGTGTAACTGCATTCTCTCGTGTACCATTGCGTGCCGCTTTGTATGGGGGCATTATTTGCGGTGGTATTAGCTTCTTGTTGATTTTGCATATTATTTATGTGTATTTAACAGGTCAAGCACTCAATGGATGGACTACATTAGGTGTATCAATCCTATTCCTAGGTGGCATTCAGCTCATCGGTATTGGTATTATCGGTGAATACGTAGGTCGTGTATTCGAAGAAGTAAAACAAAGACCTTTATATTGGGTAAAATCAGCTATCAATTTTGAGGAGGCTCAGGAGATTATTCAACCTGACACTTATCACAGTAACTATAAGGTGATGAAATAATTTTTACCATATGAATAGCATGTAATGCTGTGTTTCGGGACTTTCACCAACGAACATCGTTATGGTGAAAGCAACGCCTCGGATAGCGACTCATCATAAAAGCCTAATATATTTTGAATAAATAGGTTAACCAATTGTGTTAGAAAGGAAACATATGACGTCAAAATATAGTAAAGTTCGTATCATTGCATTAACTGCCGCGGTAGTTTGCATGTCCACGGTGTATGCCAGTGCAGCAACATACCAATTTGGTGATAAGGGCAAAGACATTACTACTATTCAACAAAAACTAATTAAGCATGGCTATAATGCTACAGACAAATCCGGCGTGTACGGAAAAGAAACAAAATGGGCAGTACGCCTATTCCAAGAAGATAATGGATTACAAGTTGATGGCATAGTGGGACCTACAACGTATAAAGCGTTAATGGGCGCCATGAGCAGTGATGCGAAAGCAAGTAAAAAAAGTCGTGAGACTAATAAAAGCAAGACATCCAAATCATCTAAGTCTAAATCTAAAGCCCAAAAAGCATCCTCTGAATTTAGTATTACAAAATATGCACCAGTATCTGGTGATGTAAAACGCATTTTGCAAGAGGCAGATAAATACCGCGGTGTACCATATGTATTTGGTGGAGCTACACCGAGCGGTTTTGATTGTTCTGGCTATATTCGCTATGTATTTGCAAAGCAAGGCATGGAAATGCCACGTATGGCAGACGAACAGTACCGCATGGGTAAAGCGGTCTCACAATCTAATTTGCAACCAGGTGACTTAGTGTTCTTTGAAACCTATGAACCAGGGCCATCTCACTCTGGTATTTATATTGGAGACGGCAAATTCATCAGTGCTACTTCTAGCAGTGGTGTTGCTGTAGCTGATATGACTAGTGGTTACTGGGGCGATCGTTACTTGGGCGCGAAACGCGTTATGTAATGTAAGAGTTTAATTATATGCAAACAGTAAAAAACACATCGATAAGTGATATGCTTTATCGATGTGTTTTTTGCGTTCTAATGAAATATAGCTAAAAATAGCTATATTTCAGGTATTTTTTATATAATGTGATTTGCTTATGAATCGTAAATTGTAGAATGAAATTGAACCGTAAATTGTAGAATGAAATTGAACACTAAAACTAAATAAAAAGATCCATAGGATTGCATCAATGGTAAAATTAAGTTACGACACAAAATTAACCGGA
>SAAC01000137.1 GCA_009929605.1 Negativicutes bacterium | reverse complement strand
GAAGGAAATGTAAGCGGGGCAATAACAGGAGCGACTACAGGGGAGTTTAGTGAATCTATAAAAGCTCCAGTATTGCGACATACTAATAGTACTTGGATAGTTGGATATGATGGTATAAACACAACGTCATTAGGTTCAGTCGCATTTCAGAATATAGTAAAATTAAACAATAACGCAGGAGCAGTCACATTGTTTGGCTCTGGGAATGTTGCTGTTGGCGAATTTAATGCTTCTGATTATGGTTATAAATTAGATGTTAATGGCGGTGTAAGACTCGGAAACTCTACTTCTAATGGCCTTACTCTTTGGAATGGAACAAAAGGGGTTACACTAACGGTCGATGAAAGCGGTAATCTAAAATTGGATGGCAATGTATATGCTACCGGAGAGGTATCAGCCTACGGAGCAGGAAGCGGAACAGGAGGCGGTTCAGGATTGATATCTTCTGTATTTGGAAGTGCAGGTTTGGGTGGTAGCTACTTAGATTCAGATTTTACCAATACTTTTAATGCTTATACGATAAACCTAATAAATACTAACCTTACAAGTGCTTTAGGTCGTATAGGGGCATTGGAAACATCTACACCTAATGTGGCTTGGGGCAATCCTACAAGCCAATACTCTCCGCTTACAATTAACTCGATTACGAGAAATCTTTCAGTTGATGGGCATTCGCACGATTATCTACCATTAAGCGGTGGTATAATGACTGGAGCACTAAATTTTGGAAATAATATATGGAACAACGTAGGAGATGATGCTGCAATTGGTGATAAAAATATTGCTGGGCAAATTGGTATCAAAGCTTTAAATACTGTAAACCCAGGGATTGCATTTTACAATAATTCTAATGTTGCAGTCGGAAATCTTGTTTCAAACGCTGGAATATTACAGTGGAGCAATAATACTATTTGGCACGATGGAAATGATGGAGCAGGCTCAGGTCTTAATGCAGACTTACTTGATGGATACCATATGAAATCAAATAGTAGCGGGCAGGAAGTCTGGGGATATGTCCCACTTGTTGAAGTTGATGGGACTATGCAGGTTGGAAGATACATAGATTTTAACCATATATCTGCATCTGGAATTGATTATAACGTACGATTACATACAGATGGTACGACAGACGGCGAATTATTTATAAATTCAAATAAACTTTGGCACGCAGGGAATCTTTCAATAGGTGCTGAAAATCTATTCAATAATAGAGGAAAAGCAAATACTTATTCATCATCTTGGCAATACATTTATGGTCTTAAAGACGATGAGCAAATAACAGTACAAATATGGTGTGATTCCGGTTCTACAGCAACAGTCGTTTGTTTTAGAGATAATGGATATGGGTTAGTTGGGACTATATCAACAACCACTGGATATGGCAAAATGACATATACTGTAAAACCTTATACAATTAATGCCAATAATAATGGAACTGTGTTGCTTGTCATTACTGCAGCAAATGCAAAAATAAAAGTTGAAAGAGGCAATCAGTCTACAGATATGTCATATAGTTGGAGTGATTATTTAGCATCTAATGTTGCTTCCGCCACTAAATTAGCTAACACACGCACTATTTGGGGACAAAACTTCAACGGAGAGGGAAATGTTGATGGTGTTTTCAGGTCTCTTGTTGACCCTTCAGTTCCTGGTACTCCTGTGTTTAAGATACTAAGATACCCTCCTTCACCATACGGATTAGTTATGCGTGGTTATGATAGTGGTGTATTCTCTTTACAAAGCCAAAGAGAATCAAACGATTCTGAAAAATTCAGTTTAACACTTCAACCATTAGGAGGTAATGTTGGTATAGGAACAACTGACCCTCAATATAAATTAGATGTAAATGGAACTGGTAGATTTACAGACTCTTTATCCGCTGTACGTGTTGTAGCAGGATTTGACGCTGGTGTTGCAGGTTCTGTCTCTTGCTCAAATTGGTTTAGGAGCAATGGTACTTCAGGTTGGTACAGCCAATCTTATGGTGGTGGTATATATATGGAGGATTCAACCTACGTTAGGGTGTATGGAAGTAAATCGTTCTGGGTTTCTGGCAATATAGTAGCTACGGGCGAAATAACAGCTTACTCGGCTTCAGATGTCCGGTTGAAATCAGATATACAACCACTGAGTAACTCCTTATGTCTTATTGAACAGATGAACCCTGTATCGTACACATGGAACGATATGGCTAAATCACTTAATCCTTACAAGGGAGATGGTAGAGACTTCGGTCTTATCGCCCAGGAGCTTGAATGTGTAATGCCGGAATTGGTGCATACCATCTACGGAGGACAATATAAGTCAATTGATTATATCAAGATTATACCTCACTTAATTGTAGCTATCAAGCAGCTAAAAATGGAAGTAGATCATTTAAAGAAAACATATTATTAACATATAAATTAAAAATCATGGAAAAGAAAGAAGTTAAAATGACTA
>SAAC01000136.1 GCA_009929605.1 Negativicutes bacterium | reverse complement strand
TCTATCCTCCTGACTAACTGTCTTACTTTATTACTCCAGTTATAATTATCACATACATACCCTCGTGCACGATCAGCTATCATCTCCTTCTCTAAGTCGTTCATCCCTAAGACACTATTGACAGCTGCGGCAATTGAATTTTCGTCCGGAGGGACCGCAATACCTCGCCCTTCCGATAGAAGGATAGTATTAATTTTTGAGTTAGTAGCTATAACAATACACCCCGAAGCCATAGCCTCCAAAATAGCACCCTGCAATCCTTCACCATATATAGACGGCGATATTAGTATATCAGCTCTGGCCAGATAGTACTCTGGATTATCTACCTGGCCTAGGAATCTTATATTATGATGCGAGCGGATTCCCTCAATCGTATCTAGATCAGGTCCGTCACCAACAATATCTATATCTATTTTATCACTATCAACCATATTTAAAGATTTTATGACAGTAGCAACATTTTTCCGCCGAGTAATCCTACCTAAATACAACACTCTTATGCGGTCCGCGCGCGTACTCCCGGCTGGTTTATATCGAACGACATCTACGCCAGCCTTCACCGTGTATATCAACTGGCGCGAGTAATCTTGCCAATATGCCTTCACATCATCAGATATAGCCACAACCCTATTGTACATAGATAAAAAAGACCCTTGAAAGTCATCCCGATCTTTAGGCACGCCACATAAATATAAAGCATTGACAGATACAGTATCATTTGGTATATTTAGCGTATCTAGAATATAGTACGATAGGATGTGACTATATTTACCGTTCCTCTCGACAAGATATTTATTCAGTTCCCTGCTGTAAAATATCGACTCTACATTCCAGCGTAGTCTATTTTCGCCGGGTTTAATATCATATATATGTCTAGCATCCCTAGACTGTTGGAGCTCCACGAATTCTATGCATTTGTATTGTGCCTTGAGCTTTAGGTATTGTCTAGAATATCCTAAACCTATACTCGCAGGATCTATGGTAATAAACGTAACATGATACCCCAGACTCGAAATATGAACGGCATGCTCAAGCGACACCATTTCTGCACCACCAATAAAGTAAGACGACCTCGGCTGATTTATTATAATACTTTTCATATATTTTCCCGAGCCTTTATATATCTAATCAACGACGTTGTAGTTAACGATAGATCTTTAATAGTAAAATTATTCACTTCACAATATTGCATGCTTCGAGTGATATATTTCTCTATATCATCCATTTCAACATCAGAATTTAAAAACTTTACCACATTCTGAATATCAAGTGTCGCTGCCCTGTGGGTAATATTAATAATTTTACGCTCTGGATTCATCAGTTGGATACTACGCAGCACAGACTTACCTATTCTCGCAGAGAATTCACTATGATTTTCGCCCGGCTGTATTATAATACCGCCATCAATCTTCCTCTCGCCAAATCTATGCACTAGATTACCGGCATGCCTTTCGGTCTCAAAATCATCCCAACAGGACTGCAAGAAATTAACGCGCTCATCATGGTCTAACGATCCAAACATAAACTCTCCCTGATTAAGTTCTGCCAGATTAGGGTCTATGTATAAATTGGCTGGGATATTTTTACGCCTAAGCGTATCATACAGAATTTCAGCCGTCTCGGACGCCCTCTTCTTGGGAGAAGAACCAATCATTACTTCTTTATGCACCTCCAAATTACTAGCAATTTCCTCAGACATCCCTCTAGCAATATCTACACCTCGCTTAGTAAGACTGGTATCGTTTTTGCCATCAATATAACTATGGTCATCGTAGCTGTGCCTAATTACTGTTAGTTTTTCCCTGGTCATATAGAGTCTATCCCGTCAATATTATTTACAATCTGGTAAAGTATCCATTGCTCTCCGATGCGGTTAAGATTTTTATGATCATCAACGCCTATCTTCGCCAGGTATGCCTCTATGTCATGTCTCCATAAATTAAATAATATTCTATTAGATTGTCGCAATAATTTTTGTCGATCTAATTTTTTTGGCCAATAGACTTTCCTCGAAAATGATGTATATAAACATCATTAGTGATGGTAGCCAATAGCCCTCTTCTCATAACCTCCCAACATATATCAATATCTTCACCACCATAGCCACAAAATTTTGAAGAAGCAAAGTAACCTATCCTCTCCAAAACGCTAGTTCTAGCCATGCAGATACAAGAGCTAGTTGAATCGGGAAACTGTAATATTCTGAGACTATTTCTATATATTTGTTTATTGATCTTACATATATGAGCACTTAGAAGCTCAAAATCTTCAATCCCTTGAGAATACCTAATAATTTCTTCATACGGATCGCCCGTCTCGATAATACCTTTTAATACTTGCATGGTCGACTGTCGCTCATTCCAATAGTCATTAGTAGATGGCCTTAGCGGATTTAATAAGGCTATGTGGTCGTTAGAATTCATTACATTCACCATCTTCTGGAGCCAGC
>SAAC01000042.1 GCA_009929605.1 Negativicutes bacterium | reverse complement strand
GCAATAGTTCGGTAATCTTTTAATTTCATATTCATTCTATCTGTTCTTTTAAAAATCTTATATGTTTTTCTAACATAACTCTGTCTTGTACCAACTCTGTATGTTTCATTAGTTCTTGAAACGTGTTTATACATATAGCTGCTACTACATTTCTATTATTTAGTCTCGTTGAATTCTTCAACTAACTGTTTACGTATTTATTCATATATTGTTGCTCCTTTTGTAAATAACACACCAGAATCCAAAACATTGGGATCACGTAACTACACACCGAGTGCTCCAGAACACGTCGGGATAAACTCGAAAATAGGTAGGTCGAAATCGTCGTGTTCAAAACCTGTGCATAGACATTCAAACGAGAACGTTGTACCAGGTGTTATAACGACGGTATCAAACGCCTGTGAATGAACATCTTCTATCCGTTGATTCTACGCATTGCTCACTGCTCCACACACAAAGTAGTTCCTATAAGATTCCTCAGCGGCAAACACCTCAATCGGATCTCTGTGAGCGTTCAAAATAGTAACGTGCCCGATACATCCGGGTCTCAGCTTCTTACCAGTTGCAGGTATACGCAATAGCAAGCGTGCCTACGACCCCTTATTTATACTCCACTACCCTGCGTTTATAACACGAATGTACGTATCAGTATCAGCAAGGATACTAACGTCGATATCTACACTCAAATCAACATACTCCCATCTACGTAACGCTTTGTTGTTCAAAGTAACGTCGTTTAACACAACACTACCCGTTTTGCCGTTTAGCGAAAAGTTTGGTAAGAAGTCTCCAGAACCGAATTCCTAATAATGATTTGTTGAATCACCTGCTTGTGTTTTACCATACTGACTAAACATATAATCACCGTTAAAGACGAACGACCCTAGTAAAGCGTTAGGCGTCATAAGTAACTTTGTATATACAGCTTCTAACATATCAAACGCAACCCAATACCTAGTACCCGATTGAGTGTTGCTTTGGGCTGGAGTAAGATTCCCCTATTCAGTACCAAGCCATGTCATTTTTGCATTCAGTACGTAATATTTGTCGGTGGTAGTGTCTAATACATACGGAGCCTTTAGATCATCACATGTGTATTTCGTAGTGTTGTTGTATATGCCTGCTGGGTAAACCACTTGACCTTTTGTTCCGTTGTCACCTTTAACCTTAACCCACGTGTATTGCTAAGGATCTGTACTGTCTTGTTCGGTATAATCTGTATATGTGCCGATATAGGCTTTGCCGTCAGCGTTTTGACTAAACCCATCCCCTATTGCGCTGTCAGCGTACGCTATGTGGAAATAAGGTGTTTTGCCATCGGTACCGTTAGTACCAGGTATACCTTTATCACCAGGTAAACCTTTTATCAAAGACCATTTGTACTTAGTCTTGTCTGTGCTATCTTGTTGAACGCTATCCACGTAAACCCCTATACAATCTTTGCCCGTAGGTATTTGACTAAAGCCGTTACCCAACACATCGTCCGCATAAGCTATATGTGTGTACGAGGGAGTTCCGTCGACACCGTTTGTACCAGGTATACCGTCAGTGCCGTTAGCCCCTTGTAACCCTTGTAAACCACGTTCACCGATAGGACCCTAGTCACCTTTGATTCCAGGAGGGCCTATTGGACCAGTGTTACCCTGTGGTCCACGTTCACCACTAATGCACACAGGGGTATCCCAATTTGAACGCAAAGTATTGTCTGGATTTATTTGAGCGGTAGTCATCCACATTACCTGCGTATCATCTTTGGTAGGTAATTCTTTTGACCAACCTGCTGGGTTCCGTAAGGTTGCAGCCAACGTAGGTGCAGTAGTACTGCTAGTATTAACCGCAAACCTAAACTCGTAATACTTACCGTCTTGTGCAACACCGTCTTTACCAGACATAGGTTGTACTGCACCCCAATTCAGTACTTTGTTTGTAGCACCATCAACATTACCTACACACTACCACCATATAATATTTGCTGGAGGATCTACATTAGGGTAATCGTGCCAAGGTTCACCTGGGTTGATTGAATCTCCAACAGGTGGTGAAGGTTGCCCAGCACTCATCTGGTATACGTATGTCTTGTAGTTTACTGGTACCCCATCTTTACCGTCGATGCCGTCTTTGACCACGTAAACGGTTTCATTGTCCAACCTGGTGTAGGATTCCTCAACCTTGTATAAAATAAATTCTATTTTGGTTGTTATCCCGGATGTAGCCTGCCCATAACCGGGAGCACACTTTACGGAGGGATTGCTGTCTATTTTATAATTCAGTTCATAACCAAGGGGGATGGATGATATCTCGGATGTCGACACCCCGTCCGTTTTAAACACCTTGCAGGATATATTTGCAACATCATCCTGTCCCGCGCTGTTCCTTTTAATCACGGAGACAGACGGTAACAAAGAATAAATGACTGCATTCTCTCCCGGAGCGCCGGGCCTTACCTTGTTAACCGAAAGATGGATGGTGCGTTCGTACTGGACTCCGTTATAAGTACCCTTTCCGGTGACGGGAATCCTTAACGTGTCTGAAGCGGATGCGGTGATGGCTGTTACCGTGACCTCCCCCGTGTTTTTGTTTGCGGTAGCCGTGACGCCTGCAACGACCCCCAGGGTGATGCTGTCGAGCGTTAGCGGTGTCGAGCCATGGTACATGGAGAATATTGCCACTAATGGGAGCCCGGAGGTGACATTGCCCGCGGAATCGCAGGCCACGGATTGCATCTCGTCGCTAAAGTCAGCCGTGATGCTTCCTTCACCGCCGGTGCCGTTTGCTCCATCTTTACCGTTCAAACCTTGTATTCGTACAGGACCGTCCCAATTTGTAACAAGCGTCCCCCATGTGCCGCCTGGTTTGATTACTGCTTTTGTCATCCACAGATAACCTTTGTCACACTCTGGTATAAACGTTGTCCAATCTGGTGGAATACGCACGTCTGGTATCAGTGTTGGATGAAGGGTTTCACCACCTTGTGAGAACCTAAACTCAGTATAAAATCCATCTGTGCCAGGCTGTCCGCCTATCTTTAACCAAGTATAATCAGAAGGTGTTGTACTGGGGATTTCTGTTTCTTTATTTTCAGCAATACCTAAGTATAACGAAGTGTCTGTAGGTGTATCTGACATGTTTGTGCCTACATTATCATCTGCGTATTTAACCCACATGTACGAGTTTCTACCAACTATATCAATTTCTTTACCGTCGACAAAGACTGTTAGTTTCTTTTTACTTGTGTTGTACAAGATCTAACCATTGGCAAACGTACCTTGTCTATTCGTTATCACCTCGTCTATATCTAAGGCTTGTGGGAATACCTTTGTGTTAGTTAAGACTACTGTGCCGTTTGTGAACGAACCGCCTTCAAACGACAATATACAATCACTAGGTATTGTTACGGTCTTACCAAGTAAGTCGTACTCGTACCGTATAGTGTATACTGTTTTGGCATCAGATATGTCAGACTGATCAATAACGTTAATACCGTCAACAAACTTTTTACGTAATATCTTCTTACCATACCCACTATAGTCGGCTGGGTTGTATGTACGGTCTGCTAGTTTTAAACGTAGCTGGTCATCTATTGCTACATCTTCACCGTCTGGTGTAATAGTATTTACAGGCTGCCAGTATGATGTGTTTTTAAGGCTTATGTTGGCAGGCACTTCCTTAATTGATATATATGTACGGTGCTGGTCATCAAAGACCATACAGAGCCTGTCATATAGCTTATCGAGGCTGTGTAACCCATCGCAAGTCATTGTTACTTTGCCTAATACTTTTTCATACATTTTCTGTTCCATCTTCTGTATATTTTAAGTTTATCTACTCTTCTAAAGTATAGTTACGGTTAGCCTACTCTATTATTAAATTACCGTCGACAACCTCTGCGGTTGTGTCCTGACTATTTTTACCGATCATTGTAATTGTACCGTCGTACCCTAAAGCGACGTAAAACACATCTTCAGGACCGTTGAAGTTCAAGTCTGCGTTACTGGCCTTTTTCATAGTCGCTGTCTAAGTTACAGTAGTTAATAAAGTAATCTGCAGAACGCTCGGTGATCTCAAGCAGGTCTACAAGATCATTATAAAACATTAAGGCGTTCATACTATCTTGCAGGTCTATAGCTTCGCCCATGAGTTGTTTCTTAAACGTCACAAGCATAATATACTGCATTTCATCATCTTTCATGTTATAGTCAGTAAAGCATCTGATTCTATTCATTGTTGCAAGGAATACAGGATACGGATCATAGAACAGACCGTCAGAATAATCGTTGGCGTATCTTTCAGAAGTGTGGTATAGTTTGAAATACTTCATATGTTGAGATAGCTTAAGTATCTCTTGCGATTCAACAATAACCTCATAAGTATAAATAGCAGTATTCTCTTTTGGGTCACCGTCTACCACAATCTCTCTAGCAGTCATCGTAGAGTTTGTGTAATCGAAACAAAAACTATGATCTTCTTTTTGGTCACTGAATATATTGCGGTAGTTAAAGCTATCATCTACAGTTAAGATGAAATCTTTTGTATTTACCACGGATAACGTAGTGGTTACATTAAAGGATATCTTGTCAGTAATTACAATATTTGTTATTTTGTTCATAATTGTAGGAATAAAAAAAGGCAGAGAGGAGTTACCCTCCGCCCCGCCTTAAGTTGGTTCAATTGTAATTTGTAAAATTAAGCAGCTACTTTACCATTAGCAAAAGCGTCGATAGCCTTCATCAAAACGGTAGTGTTTAAGTTAGCGTTAGACTTAATATAAAGTACTACACCCATAGGAGTATTCTTTACATATCTGTTATCACCACTAACGTAGTTGTTGTCGCTTTCTAAAGTAATGCAGTCGTATGTAGCGTTTTCTTCAACCATTGGGTTAGAAGTTACTTCAGGATAAGCACCTGTAAATACATGACCTTTGTAACCTCTGTTACGTTTCTCAATATCACGTACTTGTTTCCAGTAACCAGAACCAGGATGCCCTGCTTGTTTTGTGCTGATATCAATTCCAGGAACTGCATCCATACCAGCGTTAAAACTGTTAGGTTTGTTTGTGTAAACTGTAGCTTCCATTGCAACGATAGAGTATTCAGACAACGAGTTCAAACCTTCATTGTCGTCTTTGTCCATTGCACGAAGGGTTAGTACAGAAGTGGTTTGAGTAGCGATAACTCTACGATTACTGTGCTTGTTGATTTTCTTTGCGAAAGCCTTAGCCAAATCGTGAGGGTCTGTTGAATCTGCAAACACTTCGTATGTGTGTGTAAACTGACCTGGTGCTTCAAAGATATCTTTGTATACAATTCTCAATACATAACGATTGTCTACTACTGGTTTTACGTTTACAAAATCAATTACAATCTCAGCAGGAATTGAATTTGCATAAGGAGTTACGACTTTGCTAAACGTATTGTCTTTAGTAATAGGGTTACTAAATTCAATGTTAGCTCTTTGTACCAAGGTACCGTCAGGCAGTGTCACTGCTACTTTAGCTTTAGCTACACCTAAGTGAATTGCTTTTGCATTTACTGCGTCTGCTTCAGTTTTAATTAAAGCTCTATTCTCATCAAACAAAGCTACGTCACCTACGGTCAATGCTTCTACATTTGTGAAAGTGGCTGGAGTTTGCTTACCAACCAAAATTGTGTTTACGTGTTGTATCATTTTTTATATTTTGTTAAACTGTTTGCTAGCGTCGTTCAACTTTCGTTTCGTTTTTCTACTTAGCCTACAAAGCCTTTCCACGTCAAACGAACGCATTATATTTTATTATTTTTCTGGCTATGCCTGTGGCTGCTCGTCTTGCTTCTGTCTTACTGCATACTTTTGTAAAGCAGTATCTACAATCAAATCGTGTATAGTACTAGGCAAGTCTGTATATTCCTCTGAAGGATTTGTACCTATTTGTTTAGGTTTTCTGATATATGTTAGTTCGTATTTTTCAACCTTATAATTACCGTCGTTGTATAATCGAATCTGTGAATCTGCGAAAACCCTAACAGGCTTTGCTTGTCCGTAATGAAGTCTGTGTTCAGACAGACTGTTGTTTAGAACGTTCCTAAACGTATCGACAGTGGCTTCTATTACACCTTGTGGCTTAGTCTTAAGCTTAGCACAAGGTTGTGTTGTCGTTTTGATAGATACGTTTTCACCTGCTGCGTATAAGTAATCTAAGGGATAGTGTATAAACTGATATTCTGACTAATCGATCAAGTCAGTGGTAAATGTAGCTACCTTTATTAAGTTCCGCACATTGTCGGATAATTCCTAATTTCTCTAAAACTGTCGGTATAGCTGACTAACAATATCATCTTTCGCTTTGTTTATAAAGTAATAGATTGTATCTGAATTTAGTTTAAAGGTATTACCGTAATCTGGGTTTGCACTCTTTGCTTGTCGTTCAAATGCAATTAAAAAATCTCTATCTGTCATGTTATTCTGATAATTGGTTTAATTGAGCTTTTGTGTTAACCCTAGTAGACTCTATGTTCTCCAATGCTATTACTACCGCTCTGTTGATTATTTCATAAATAACAGTCTCAGGTACGTCTGTGAAATCTTTAGTAAAATCAGTGCTGTCTATCTTCATAGGGTATTTTACATATGTTAGATCTACAGTATATGTAGTGCTTTTATCACTAAACGGGTCTACTACAATATATAGGTGGTTATCTTCTAAGTAATACAAAGGTTCTTCAACCCATGGTGTATTTACTGCTGTCTACTTGTAGTTTGCTGCCACGTTGTGTGATGTTAGCTAGCAATTATAGGTATTGTCCCCTATATGTATTTGTGCATTTAACGGAAAAAGCCTTGCCGTCTTATACATACTGTTTATGTCTGGCGATAGATTTGAAAAATCTTTAATCGTACATACATTTAGATTTTGCTCAGTTACGGTCAAACCTTTATCGGTTTTAATCAAACCTTGTAAATCTGAAGTACGTTTATTACTACCTTCAAATGTAATATTTCTTTCACCGCCAACCTTTTGTGATACACGTTCAAGCACCGCTTGATTAAGGAAGATGTCCTTCTCTTCTGGTAAGAACGCAGGGCAACCACCATATTGGGCTGCCACTGCATTTTTATCCATTAATGTATCAAATATCTTATGTATGTCGCTTATAAGCATTATTTAGATTTTATTTCGTTTAGTACTGCCATCTTAATGTCTTGATTCTTCTTATCTTTAAAGTAAGCGATAGCTTCCTCAATACCGTTTGCAATTGTATCTGTACCGTAAGTGTACTGAGTTCTGTTACGTCTGATAACGTTTTTAGCAATAGCTTCTTCAATAAGGAACTGAATTTCTTTATTTGGATTAGATACCCAAGCGGTTAAGAACTTTTGAGGTGTAGCTTCAATAAACTCAGAAATCTTAGCTTCCACTAATTCGTTTGAAATGGTGTCTGATTTAACTCCAAACAAACGTAAACATTTACGCATATCTTCGATTGACATTTTGTCAAGTTCACGGTAAGCATCACGTTTAATCTTGTTGAGTCTGTTAGACTCCTCAGCCTCACTGTTACGGTTGATTAACACGTAGTCGTGCCCAGGTTGAATGCCTTTAAGACCTGTGGCAACTCTCTTGTGTCCTTTCAAGAATAAGTATTTCAGTTCATCTTCTGGTCTTTCTGTATTTAATATCAAATCTTCTTTACCAAGTTTTACTGCAAACGTATCCCAAAACGAACCGTGTGGTGAAAGTGCACCATTTGCGTAGTTTAGTTCTTTTTCTAATCTCTCTTGGTCATCTTTCGACAACCCTGTGTAAGGAACCCCTGTTCTTGTTAAATAAGTACCAATGTAGTCAAAACAAGTTGCCCACTTTGTGATGTTTGTCCAAGGGTTTATTTTTATAATTCTAACGACTATTTCCATAATATTTTTATTAGTTATCAAGTTAGTTGATTTTTGTATTTCCATAAATACTTTGTATTGCTTCTAGAACGCGCAGATGAGTCTAATTTATACTCACCGTGTAACTGTCTCTGAATAGTACGTCTATCAAGTCCAGTTTGTCTAGACGCTTCTATAATAGATACAAAATCTGCCAAATAGTTACCATCTATATCATACATTATAACTTCTTTTGCACATTTCATTCCTCTATTTCTATTTAATTCTGCAACATTTTCCGAAACAGGATTACCTAATCTGGCGGCTATACTAGCCTCTCTACATTTATCAGATATACCTCTAAGTTTAGCTTTTTCTCTAATCTTTTCTATTGTTTCTTGTGTGGGTTTCATTCTTAAACCAAGTCCTCCTTTTGATTTATTATAACCTTTATCTGGATTGGTAGAATCAAACTCACTTATAAAAGTTTGTTCAAAAACACAAGCTTCTTCGGAATTATTACATTCTTTTAATATTTCGATCATAAACGCACTTACTCCAAATTCTTGCATTGCGAGATGTAGTAAATATTTCGGGTTTCTTTTAGCTCTACATTTATGTTCTATAAATCTAGTATTAATACCCCTATTGGTTTGCCCAATATAACATTTATTATCTATTTTGTTTGTTATTTTATAAATCTGCGTCATAGTTTTTATTTTTCATTTATTTAACTATAACGCAAATTTATATAATTAGTTGCGCATGCTGTACGAGTTAAATGGCGATTAATCCTCCGCTTCCATGATCAACTCCCCACATCCGCGCGGGTCACGCACCATATAACCAAACTCACCAAGGAAGAATACAGTGTAACCGTCCTTACCATTTGAACGTAACGTGCTTTGCGATTTAGCATAACCGTCTGGACCAACAGCACCACCAGTGTACCAAGTAACGAACTCACGGTCTTTACGAACTACTTTAACGATGTTCGCTTCACCGTCACGTCTGCCAAGGTCAAGGAACGTCATACGATATGATTCCAACGGTTTAAGTGTTACTGGGTGCAATTGTCTGTTGTATGTCTGATTGTCGTACAATGGGAAGTACTTCAGTGTTAACTCAATACCGTTAGACATTGCGTAAGTTTTGAATTGTCCACCAAACTTCAAGTTATCTCCGCTACCTGTAACAAATACTGTGTCCATCAAGTTCATTTGACCAACTTTTTCTTTGATTACTCTATCGAACTCACGCATACCCATTTCACCAGTTAAGGCTACGAATTTACGTTCGTTAGTACCAAGCACATTATAAGAAAGGTCAAACAAGAAGTCTTCTAATAACTCCAACGTTAACTTAGTATAAGTTCTACGGTTAGACGGAGCAATTTGTTCAAGTACACCAGCACCGATGTACACAGGACGACCGTTTGTACCTTTAAGACTACAAGTACCGTCTTTGTTTACGTTGTTCTTACCATAAACACCCATACGTTCGCAACGCTTGTACCACTCACGCATGGCAACCCAAGATTGATAGTCAGACCACAAGTAACTAGATTTACCAGTCTTAGGGTCTTTCAATTGAACCGCCATTACTGTTGAATACGCAGTACCTGTAATATCGTACTGAATACGTACAGTAGTTAAGTAGTTACGCATCTTGAAGTGAGTAGAGTAGTTCAAGATATCACCCTCTTCACTGTATTCCTCAACAGCAGAAGCTAAACGAGAAACCTATCTACCGTTCATCAAAAGATCGCCAGGAACATACGCACTAGTTTGACCACTTGCTACGAAACAAGTATATACAAACAAATTACCGTCTCTATAAGGTGTGCCTGATACACGTAATTGGAATTCTTTATTATCCAACTCTAAGATTGCAGTAGGACCGAAATAGTCTTCTTCTACATATAACAAGATAGGTGTATTACCTAAACCTGCTGTAGTACTTGCTGTTACATCAGCACCGTTCCACTTAGCACCTCTAATATTAACCGCTCTATCAGAGTCGATCATTACTTTCCATTCCCAGCTAGCTTGGTCAATTGTCATTACATTACCAAGACCACCTGTAAGCATTTCCAAAGATGCACTGTATCCGCTATCTTTAGCTCCAAATACGTAAGATAAAACTGTAGCTACTTCATAAGGTCTTTGCTGAGATGCTTCTGAAATCTTTGCAGAATCAACAAGGTCAGAGAAACGCTTACCTTTGTACAGTACTAAATTGTTTAAAATATTATTATCCATAAAATATTAATGATTGTTTTTTGTTATTGATTATTAATTGCGCAATTTTTTTGCAAAAGCACTCCACATATCATTAGCTGTGTTATCTGTGCTTCTGGAACGTCTACTAACACCTTGTCTGTCTAGGCTAGATTTGAATTTTTCAACAGCTTTATTTGAACCTTGAGTTCTTGCCGCAGACAGTAAAGTATCGCCTTTCATGGTGAAGTACGCAGTTTCTAACAGATTCTTAACATTACCAGCCCAGTCACGGTTAAATTGTGATTGACCTGTTTTGTCTGTCTTGAAAATGTAATCCCACAAAACAGCTTTGTCTTGTTCTGGGATTTTAATACCACGTATTGTATCCATTCCTTTCAATTCTGTGATAACGTTTTCTAGATACTGTTGTTGTTGCTGTTCTAGTATCCGTGCTGCGTTTTCCTATTCCTCCAATAGCTGTTGTTTCTGTTCTGCTTTAATCGTTTTCAACTGCTCTAGTGCATCTAACGCCTCATCTTCCAACAAACCTGCATCGTTGTACTTTTCAATCTTGCGAGCGATTTGTTGAGCATTATAACCTTGTTCTTTCAACAAGCTTTCTAATACCTTTGTTTGAGCTTCCTCATCGTCAGTTATGTCTAAGTTATCGTAATCGAAAGAGGAAGTGTTGAAATATTCTTTAATGTCGCCACCGTTTCTTACGAACTGATCCAATTCGTACAGGTCATCACTAGCGTACTGCGGTTTTGAATTCTCAGCAATTACTGCTTTAAAGTATTCTACTAAATCTTCTGGTGATTTAGGTTTTTCAACCTCTTCGTCAAAAGTAATACCTAGCTCTTCGTTAAGTACATCAAAAAAGCTTTCATAGGGCGTCGAATCTTCTGGTTCTGTTTCTGTCTGCTCAGTTGACGTCTTATCGTCTTCTGTAGGCTCTGTAGGTTCTTGTTGATCGTCTGGCGTTTTATCGTCAGTAAGTTCGACGTGCTCTTGTAACAAATCCTCTTCTACGGTGGTTGTGTTAGTATCAAATGTCTTACTATGCTCTCCTGGGTTTCTAAAAGAACTAAATACTTCAAACCCGTTTAATAAATCATTTTCCATTTTTGTTGTTTATTTTAATTGCTTGTTATTGTTTGTTTGTTTTGTTTATGTAATTTAACCAAGCAAAACTGTTTCTGCTTTTCAAATACTCTAGGTTTTTCTCATTCTTATAAGCTTCTTGTTCAAAACTTATCTTCTCGTACGCTTTCCTTTGACTGTTTTTAACTCGTAGTAAAAGATACTCTACAATATACCACAAGTAGAATCCTAAGTACAGTAGCTCTTTCATTTGTGCAGTATGTATCTTTTCGTGATTTAGCGTTGTATCTGACACCTTGTCTAACTTAGTAAACAGGATACCGAAAATGTTTATCGCTGTATATGTCCCGAAAGGGAACCGTTTTGTTTTTACTATTTTCATTTTATCCTCTTTTAAACATCTGCCTTGTTTGCATGTATTTGTGTATATCCTTTAAACCAATGCTTTTTATACAATTTGAACTGTTGTGGATTATAATCTAATGGGGCATTGCTGTGTATTAAAGCGTTTTTATCTGGTATTTTAAGTAGTTCTTTATCTAATACTCTTGCTTGTTTAGGAATAACATAATCACCTATTTTATGTCCTTCGTTAAATGATAAATCTTTATAATTACTTTGATCCATTGTTTCTCTAAGGCGACCGTTTACATACTTTAAAAAAGGCACACTGTTATCGGCTTCTATTAAATAACTGTTTTTCTTTCTAAATCCATACAATCTGAGAGGTACTCCTTTAGAAAAATAAGTATCTTCAGGGGCAAACTTTTTCTTTAACAGTATAGAATTTGGTCCAGGTTTAGTATCAGATACTGCTCTAATTTTACCTGATTCAAAAACATCATCAACAAAACCTCTTCCTATACCTACTCTATAATAATTATCTGGATTTGGTTTAAAAGTCCAAGGAGCTGTACGGTAATATGCTTCTGAAGCTTCCTCACCAATTTTTCTAACCGTGTTTTTAGCTGCATAGCCAGCCTTAGAGTTAATTACTTTTTGAGCTCCTACACCAGCTCCTTTTAAAGCACCACCTGTTATTCCACCAGCCACAATATCTTGTAAAATACCCTTTATGTCTTGTTTACTTCCTGTCAAATTACTTAAATTTGCCACAGCTCCTTGTGAACCGCCGTATAAAGCGGCTCTTCCTATTTTACTTGTGACGCTAACTCCTTTAGTACCTAATGCGCCTACTCCTGATGTCATTAACTGAAACTCTGGGCTAACTAATTCTAAAGGTTTTTCCGCAGGTCTACCATTTATACGACCGTCGCTATTCATAAATTGTTCTATCCAAGTTAATTGGCTCCATTTCTTACCATTAACAGTTCTTTCTATTACCAGTGGTATATCAGGTTTATATTGTCGTATTGCGTCTTGTTCAGCTGTATTAACAACAGGTCCAAAGGTCTCACGTACGGTTTCGCTGGCAACGCTTGCTGCTTTGCTTTTGTCGAACGCCCCTTTCGGTTTTGGTTTAGCCCCTTTCGGTTTTGGTTTAGCCCCTTTTACGCTGCCTTGTGACACAGCGCTGTAAAGAGCCTTGGCAGCCTTTGCTGCCGTTGTTTGTTTGTTATTATCTTTCTCCACTTACTTTGTTTTTAAGTGCCGTTTTTGCTTTTAATTTCTCACGTTCCAACGCAGCATCGTCTTTCATCTTCTGTAGTTTCTCAGTAGCTTTAATCTTCTCACGTTCTAGCTGAACCTTACTGTCTTCTATATGCTTTTTCAGCTCATGTTCTTTCTTTTTATCATACGCAGCTTGATTTGCTTTCTACTGTTCTAAAGCGTGCTTGCCAATCTCAATTGGGTCTGGTATACCGTTGTCGTTTTGATCTAAGTCTTCGTTACCAATGTATGC
>SAAC01000135.1 GCA_009929605.1 Negativicutes bacterium | reverse complement strand
ACACTAGCCACATCAGAAGTTCCCCAAGGTGTAGTTACTCGAACGGTGTAAGTTCCAGGAGTTGAAACTGTAACACTTTGTGAAACAGCACCTGCAGGTTTCACCCACATGTAGCGATATCCTTCATCGAAACTACCGTTGGCTGTCAGTACTGTAGAACTTCCAGAACATAAGTAGTTCAAGCCTGTAATAATAGCTTCAAATGGAACTACCGTAATGGTAACAGGAATAGTGGCACGGCAGCCATTATTACCAACTGCCGTTAACGAATAAGTAGTTGTAGCGGCTGGCTGCAATTGAATAACTGCATCTTCGCCAACTAATAGACCGCCAGCATCACGCCATTCGTATTGTACACCACCCGTAGCGGTAAGTTCTGTAGATTGTCCTTCATATACAACCAAATTACCAGTAACAGCAGGTGTTGGTTTTGGATATACCGTAATAGTAACCTTGGTTGTATCCAATAGATTTTCGCAATGCAATCTGTTAGAAGCAATTACCCAATAAGTAGTTGTCACAACAGGTGTCACCATAATCTCATTACCAATTTGGCCTGTACTCCAACGATATAATACACCTTCGCTGTCGTATAGACTAGTGGCTCTAAGTGTTATTGTTTCGCCAGGGCAAGTGTTTGTTCCACCAGGAACAACAATTTGAACTGAACTTGCAGTTGGCACATTTACCACTTCGATATGAGCAGTAGCAATACTAGAACAACGATTATCGGTGCTTGAAGTAGCTTCTACTTTATAATCTGTTCCATCTACTTCTGGATAAACCGTGATAGAAGTTGTATTGAACCATTGTTTTCCTTCGTTTGAAGTCCATGTGTATGAACCCGATGGAGAACCAGATGCACGTAAAACAACCGCATCGGCACTACCTTCACAAATTTCAGTTTTACTTACTGTTACCGAAATTTTATCCATAGGTGTAACACGTACTTCATACGAATTAACCAATGAACATCCACTATTGTTGGTAACCGTCAAATAATAAGTTGTTGTTAAACGTGGACCTACTTTGATAGATTGACTTGTACCCCAAACTTTACCATCGGTATCGGTCCATGAATACGTATTATGACCAGTATCAGCATCTTGAGCTGCCAATATCACTGAATCTCCTTCACAAATCATAACCGATGTAGTGGAGGTAACAAATATATTAGCACCACTTGCATCTATAGTGATATTACTTGGAATTGGATTCACTTCTACAGGTAATTCTTTACGTACTTTACATCCTGCTTCATTAAAGATGTCAACAAAATAAGTGACCGTACCTACCGTATGTGGTAAATTCTCAAATATGTTGACATTGCTCGATTGTAAAACAGTATAAATAGTACCATCCGTTTTACCAAAATCGTAACGTGTGAAACCATACGTAGCTTCTAATTTAACCACATTATCCACACAAGCCTCACCTGAAGTTGATGATATTACTTTCAGTTTTGTATTTTCAGGTACACCTGCAACAGATACCGAATGAAGTACTTCAGATGATACACAATCTGTCAATGTATTGGTTGCAGTTACGCGGAAGTTCATCATGCCTGCAGTGGGTGGAGAAATGGTTAACGTTGCTCCTGTTTGGGTTTCATTACCATAAACCCAAGTTACTACTGTGTTAGCTGGGTTAGTAGTAGCTACCAAAGTGAATGAACCACCAACATCGCCTAAGCAGAATAAGGTTGGACCACTTACGGCTAACGTTGGTAATGGATTAACCACCACTGGATAGTTAACCGAAGTAGCACAACCTGCCAAGTTCGACACTTGAACATAATAGGTTGTATTTCGTGTTGGTTTCACCGTTAACTTATTACCACTAACAATAACATCGCTACCATTATTAATTAACTGATTACCATCACTATCGGTCCAACGATACGACAAACCATCTTTATAGGATGCCGTAAGTGTCACTGGTGTTAAGGCACACACCGGATTTGCTACAGAAGACACAATCGTAATATCCGTTGGGATAGTCATTACTGTAACTTTGTGAACCGAAGTTATCTTACAGAGAGTTACTCTGTTAGTTACCGTTACCGTATAGGTAGTAGTCGTATCAGGTGTTACCTGAACAGTTGCTGATGTGTTTCCTGCAATGGCTGCACCTGTTGAAGCCACCCACGAGAAACTATACTTAGTTGGCACTAAAGCAGTTCCATCAGAAGCTTTTACTGTTAATCCAATACGTTCGCCTTTACAGATAGCTGAACCATCAGGAGTTATAGTAGCTGCCGAAGAGGTTACAGCAATTGTTGGCATAATATGCACTTCAACCACTTTAGTGACTTCGCGATAACATTGTGCAGAAGTTGATGTATTAGTAATACGCAACGTATACGTAGTGGTTACTTGTGGATGTACTTTTACACTCGATTGCGTTGGATTAGAAATCACTTCACCGGAGTTTGTTGTCCACAAATACGCATAATCAGATGACAAGCCAGTAGGACCTACCAAAGTTACTTCAGAATTCGGACAAACTGGAGCCACTAATACATTACCATCG
>SAAC01000134.1 GCA_009929605.1 Negativicutes bacterium | reverse complement strand
ATGTAGGTGCGGGGTAACTTTCATGTGGCTCATACCCTACGGCTATTGTTGCTTGGATATTAGAGCTGTCGAACGATACTAAGGTACAGTCTAGGCAGATGTCCTTTAATACCCCTCTAAGGCTGTCTACAGTCTCACACTTATCCATGATGATGTAGTCTTCATCTTCTAGCAGTTCAGATGCTCGTGTCCATTCGTCCCAAAGCTCTTCTAGCCGGGTTGCGTTTTCTACGTTCATTTTACCCCTCCAGGGTTCTTTTTAGCCATGTATTTCGTGGCTATGTTTATAGTCTACGCCTTACATACCTATTTTGCAAGGCGTAGACCTTTATTTTTATATGAGCTACGTCACATTACTTTCGGGCTTCGATACGCTTAATACGTGCCCTCATTAGAGTAATCATAGTAAGCATTTCCTCCCGTGCATCTTCAGCGTCCTGTTCTCTGGTTTCTACCCACTCATCACGCTTGAATAGCTCTTCTAGCCCGTCTACAGTGCTGAGCCAGCACCCCATTTTTACCCGATACCCATTATCTCGTGTTGGGTATAGAGTTGCGTTTAAGCCTTCTGAGGTGTAAGTATCAAGGCTTAGTACCTGTAATTCATTGGTTACATAGGCACCCATACCTAAGTCGTAGTTTCCATTCAAATAAGTATACCCTACCAATTCAGCGTTTGCGCGTAAGGTCACAGAACCGGAGATAGACGCGGTATTCCTCATTACTGAGGTATCACATAAAAATGTGTCATTCCACATACTAGTAAAGTTGTGTAGACTAGACTTCCCCATCAACCTAGCGTTGTCATGGATATAAGAATAATCCCACATACTTGATTCATCACGAAGACTAGTATAGTTAGTCATTTTTGCGTTGTCTAATAGCTCAGCATCATCATATACCCATGCGTTATGGTGGATATTTTCAACGTTCTGTACCCAACCACCTAATGTGCCTTTTTCAATAGTAATCTTACCATTTTCAAATGTTTCTAGTGCGATGAGTCGGTGTACAGTCTTACCATTCTTACCTACTTTGGTCTCTTTGGTGATACCGTGGTACTTGCTCATGTTACCCCTCCAGGGTTCTTTTTAGAACTGCCTTGTGCTGTTCTTATGTTTCTAGTCTACGCCTTACAGACCTATTTTGCAAGGCGTAGACACTTATTTTTATGTGAACTAAGTCACGTTTTAGATATGTAGTTTAAATGTTGAAGTTTCACCGTCTGAATCAAAAATCACTTCATAGTCATGTTTAAAGCCGATAATCTCAGTCTCCTCAATAAACTTGAAAGCCTTATTAATATAGTCTGAGTTTTTACCACAGTTAATTCTAAAAGCGTCACCATTTTGGGTACTCCCCGCAATAGTTACGGTATCCACTACGTCCATATCGTAGCGGTCTGAACCGTTAAACGCTGAGTAAAATAACGATAGAACTCTATCACCTCTGTTAATTTTAAGCATTTCGTGGTAGTCTGATTTATCCCCTTCTTTCATCATTTCATCTAGTACGTCATTCAGTAATGTTGGTGTCATTGCGGCTGATAGCACCTCTGGTAGTCCCCTTGATAGCTCAGAATATACTTTAGTGCTTGCTTGTGCAAACTCAGTAGGTGTGATACCGTTCTGAGATAGGACTTCGTAGGTGTTTTCATTTTTCATCTTGACCCCTTAGAGGTTTATTTTTAGAACTGCCTTGTGCTGTTCTTATGTTTCTAGTATATAAGGCTTTTTCAGCCCGTGCAAGTTATTTTCTATTTTTCTTATGTGATGCTAGTCACTTATAGAAGCTCTAGCTCGACTTCCCCGGCGCTATCAGTCGGCTCAGCAGCAAACTTATACCCAGAGCGTTCTAACTCAGCTACCAATTCAGGCAGTGCTTCAGCGGTATCGGTCATCTCATCGGTGATACGCGCTCGCACCCATTTCTCTGGTACTTCCACTACTAGATAGCCTGGTGTGAGGGCAGTATCAAGAATTTCTGCCATTAGATAGCCGTTGTGTGCTTCAGTCATTTTAACCCCTTATAAGATTTCTAGTTCTTATATCAACCTCACCGGCTGATACCCCTAACTATACACGGGTTAGACCGCTCATGCAACCCAAATCAAGAAATATATACGTGATACGTGTCACACTAACTCTTATTGACATGTCCCCAAACCGTCCTATAGGCTGGAACACGTCAAACAAAGAACAAAGGATTATGACCACCGCGAACAATATCAACACATTCTCTCAGCATAAGGGATATGACCATCTAGCACGTCCCCCATAATATAGCAGTAATAAGCACGTAGATAAAGCGCACCGCGCCTAAGCTATCGTGCCCTAAGTCGTACCCAAAAACAGGGATTCGGCTATTAAAACCCGCGTGACGGGTATGCTCTTTGATAACCTCATAGTGTCCTCTAGGTGTTAGCCTTTGTCTTCCAAGGCACCAGTATATCCAAAATGGATTATACGCGGATTATGCGCCGGTATCCCGTTATACGCCTAATACCCTAATACCGTAATACCCTATAAGTAAGTATACTTACCTATC
>SAAC01000133.1 GCA_009929605.1 Negativicutes bacterium | reverse complement strand
TTGAATAGGCTGATAGCATTGCTATCGGCCTATTCGTCTATCATGATAAGTCTGATGCAGTGTAGTGAGAGTATATCCCAAAAAAATGATTAATTATTATGATAAGTGGGGGAGACTATATAGGTTGAATGGATTAATTGTAACATGAGTGGAATATTATAAAATAGAACATATGTGAAGGTTTTGCATTAAAATTAATATAAAATAATTTATAATTATAAATGTGTGAATATAAATACAGTAAATGTAAGGGCTTTCAAATTCACAAAAACTTCATTTAAGATAAGGTAACAATACAAAAACTCATAAAAATATAAAAATATGAATATTTAATCATTATATACTATATGTTGTAATGAACGTATATAATACATTGGATTTTAGCTTATATAGTATAGTGTTAGAAAAGCTTGATTTGTTTTTGTCTGGTGGACAAATTGTAAAAAATGAATTGAGAAAGTGATGATAAATATATATAAAATGAAGGTTTTTCTGCTATTGTTAACCTATTGAGTTTGACAGGTTATATCTACCTGTAGTAGAATTGTGACTACAGGAGGGATTAGATGATTCAAATTCAAACAAAGCACAACCGAATTGTTTCGCTTGTGTTGGTACTCTTGATGGTATTGACCATTACCCTAACAGGTTTTGCCTATAATGACAAAACCGTTGTAGTTATGGTGGATGGTGCAGCACATACTGTTAAGACGCACCTAAACTCCACAGAAGGTATTGTACGTGAAGCCGGTATTAACCTACACACTAAAGATCAAGTTGTTATTGATACTGAAACACTACAAGATGGTTCTATATTAACTGTAGTTCGAGCATTTCCCGTAACTGTTATAGTCGATGGTAAGACTAAAACTGTTATGACCGTTCAACGAACTGCTCAAGGCCTTGCTGACGAGTTAGGATTTAAGGCACCTAATTATACACCGGTAGGTGAAAATACGGATAGTTTACAATCTGGTAGTACTATTAGAATTGCTCATGTTACGAGCCGTTCTGTAAAAAGTGCAGAACGAAACATTGATGTACAAGTGGTTCGTGAAAAAGATGATACACTAGCAAAGGGCGATGAAACTATCGTTCAAGTTGGTCAACCTGGTGTCGAAAAAGTACAAGAAGAAACTTTATATGAAAATGGCATTGCCGTAAAAACACATATTATTTCTAGCGAAGTAACACAAGCTATGGTACCCACTATCGTAAAAGAAGGTACACGCGATATAGTTACATCTCGTAATGTAGCTGGTCGTGCAAGTCGTGTCCTTACTATGGAAGCGAGTGCCTATCTACCAGGAGATGGTGATGGAAGAGGCATTACAGCTACTGGTATTCCCGCAACACGTGGTGTTGTAGCCGTGGATCCTAATGTGATTCCACTGGGTACACGTTTATTTATCCCTGGTTATGGTGAAGCTATTGCAGCTGATACTGGCGGGGCTATCGTAGGTAATAAAATTGACTTGTTAATGGAATCTTATTCTGAAGCTATTAGCTTTGGTCGTCAAGATATTACTGTTTACGTATTAGATTAATAATTAAAACAATAAGAAAGAGCACTTCTGCGGAAGTGCTCTTTTTTGTCCTATAACCCATATTGGCTACGGATATACATAACCAAGAATTGGCTCTGCAGTTCGGATTTTACTAACCTCTATATATGGTTGTGTACGTCCATAAAATTGACGTGTTTTCACAGTGCCTTCAATAGTATACCAACTACCAGCTGGCAGTTCATCGCCTGTTTTGTAATGCATGGTGAGGCCCATGGGCGCCATGTCAGCGATACAGCAAGCCATAACCATGCGAGAAAGGGTGAATTCGTTAGCTTGTAATGTTTTGTCATCTCTTAACACGTAGCCCGTATAATAGACTTTATATCCTGTATAGTCGTTGACCTTGGTGCTGAGACGAATCAGTGTCTTGTAAAAGTTATCTGACGTTAAGAAAATACGTTTTTTGCTTTCATCTATACCAATAGAATCATCTCTAGATTCAGTGGCCACTTTCACAATGTTAGATACCTCATCATTAGAAAAGTCAAAACTATCCTCACCGGAACGATTTTGCAATGCATTGATCTGATTGGCATCTACAGATGGTGTCATTAGTAATGGCGGAAATGAAAACAGGACTAATGGAATTAATAAAATAGGGAGGCCCGTCCAATCGTGACGGTATTTGCGTTCTGGTGCAATATACCAGGAAATGAGTCCCCATAGAATCATAACGATGGATGAGGCCAAAAGAATATATTCATAGCGTGCTGCTATGTAGAGTTTATAAGTATCTGTCACAATCAAGTGGAGCAAACAGATGCCGAGTAATAAAAATCCAAGGCCTTTGGTCATATAGAAAGGACTCTTGGCTTTCCAAGATGTAAACATAAATATCTCCTTTACACACAAATAGGGAGTTTTTGTACAGCTAACCAGTGTATAAATTCACTACTGTACAGATAACAACTGTAACTGGGGGATTACATTAATTATAATGCATTATATAAAAAAGTATCGTACACCATAGCAGCTATAAACGATAAAACAGCCGTGGTTAGGAATGGCAGCAC
>SAAC01000041.1 GCA_009929605.1 Negativicutes bacterium | reverse complement strand
TTAATCATAATGATATCAGCACCTTCTGCGATATCAAGTTCAATTTCACGCATGGCCTCTAAACGGTTGCCTGGATCCATTTGGTAAGATTTACGATCCCCAAATTTTGGTGCCGAATGCACCGCATCACGGAAAGGACCATAATAAGCAGATGCATATTTTGCTGCATAGCTCATGATGGAAACATTTTTAAATCCTGCCGCATCTAATGCTTCACGAATAGCACCTACTCGACCATCCATCATATCCGATGGTGCTACCATGTGTGCACCAGCTTGAGCGTGACTCACTGCCACTTGGCAAAGCAAAGGCAATGTTTCATCATTCAAAATTTCATGTTCATCAATCATTCCACAATGACCTGTGGATGTAAATTGACATAAACAAACGTCAGATACAACCAATAAATCTGGTACTGCTTGACGGATAGCTTTAATAGCTTGTTGTACTGGCTCGGCCAAATCCCATGCAGAAGAACCTCGTTCATCTTTATAAGTAGGAATACCAAAGATTTCTACACCGCGAATACCTAAATCATAGGCCTCTTGCGCTACCTTTACGGCCTCATCCACAGATAGATGATATTGACCTGGTAGGGATGAGATTTCCTCACGTACGCCAGTACCTGGAACGATAAATAAAGGATATATTAAATCAGATACATCTAAACTAGTTTCACGCACTAAATCGCGCATACCTTGAGATGTACGCAAACGTCTTGGACGATACGTTAAATCAAACATACTGTGCCTCCTTAGAATTTCTGGGCTCTTACGGTTCACAAGGGTCCACGTAATTATTTTACATCAGCTAGAATAGCATCTGTTAAACCTTCTGTTGTATATACCTCACTTACAATGGCAGGCTGCAATCCATTTTCCACAACCGTTGCTGCTGTAATAGGTCCGATACAGGCAATGCGGGCATTAGCTAACAATTCCTTCGCATTAGCACCTAATAACTCTAACGCATTTGTTACCGTAGATGAGCTAGTAAATGTAATATAGTCTACCTCACCATTTTCCAATGCAGCTTCTAAAATATCTTGTTGGGAATCATCTTGTACAGTTTCATACAAACGCAAAATATCCACATAAATGTCTAAATGACGAAGTTCACGAGGAATAACACCGCGTGCCACCTTAGGCTGAATCAATAGCACTTTATCATTGGCAATCACCAATGGTTCTAAGGCCTCTACAACAGATTCGCCACGGTAATTGGCTGGTACTACATCAGGTATAATCCCATAGTCAGTAACTGCCTTAGCCGTAGCACTACCAATAGCACATACCTTATTAGAGCCTAAAGATCGTACATCTTTTCCGTGAGCTTTCAATGTATCAAAGAAATAGCGCACACCTTCAGCAGAGGTAAATATGATGTATTTATAATCTTCCAAGTGTTCTACAACGCGAATATCTGCTTCAGATAATTCCAATGCCTCTGTTTTAATGGTAGCCGCTTCAATCACATTAGCACCTAATGCCATCAATTGTTCTGTTAATACACTAGCTTGAGCTCGAGCGCGAGTCACTAAAATCGTCTTGCCAAATAATGGTTTATTGTCAAACCAACGCAATTGTTCGCGGAGATTGACTACATCACCTACCACGATAATGGCAGGGGCCTTGATTCCCGCCTTATGTACGTCGTCTACAACGTGTTCAAGGGTAGATACAAGGACCTCTTGCACTGGTTTTGTCCCCCAACGAACGAGGGCTACCGGTGTTTTAGGAGAGCGACCATGTTCGATTAAACGAGAGGAAATTAATGGCAAGTTTGTTACGCCCATTACGAAACAAACTGTATCTACAGCAGTTGCTAATCCATCCCAATGAATACCAGATTCTGGTTTTGTTGGATCTTCATGACCAGTCACAACAGCAAATGATGTCGCCATGGCGCGTTGTGTCACAGGAATTCCTGCATAAGCTGGTGCCGCAATAGCAGATGTCACACCTGGCACAAATTCAAAAGGCACATTGCCTTCACGAAGAGCCATTGCTTCTTCACCACCACGTCCAAACACAAGGGGGTCTCCACCTTTTAGACGGGCTACAATTTTACCTTGTTGACCACGTTCCACTAATAAAGCATTGATATCCTCTTGCTTCATAGTGTGATTACGACAACGCTTTCCTACATATACGAGCTCGGCCTCAAGCTTTGCCCATTTTAATAAATGGCTATCTGCCAAATAGTCATACACAATTACATCAGCTTGCTCGATGCATTCACGACCTTTCACAGTGATCAATTTAGGATCCCCAGGGCCAGCACCGATTAAATACACAATGCCTGTCATTTTATAATTCCTTCCTGAACGAGGGCGTCTACAATGCGTTTACCGCCTTCTTCATATAACGCTTTTGCTAAATTTTTACCAAGAATTCCCCCCTTGCTAGCAGGTCCTGTGATTTCACCTTCGTACACAGTTCTCCCATCAAGCGAAGAAATAATAGCCTTTAATGTTAATTGACCTTTATGAATCGTACCATGTACGCCCATAGGAACTTGACAGCCTCCATTTAATTGACGAAGGAAACTACGTTCCCCTTCCACGGCCTGTCTTGTGCTTTCATCATTAATGCGCGCTAGCATTTCTAACATTTCTGTATCATCCTCGCGACATTCGATAGCCAAGGCCCCTTGACCAACAGCAGGAATCATTTCGTCTGCTGTGAAAGTCTGCGTAATACGTTCTCCTAATTCAAGGCGTTTTAACCCAGCTTGGGCGAGCACAATAGCATCGAGATTTTCATCCTCTAATTTACGAAGGCGCGTTTGTACATTACCACGAAGCACAGAAATCTGTAAATCTGGACGCACATGAAGAAGTTGTGCTTGACGGCGCAAACTGCTAGTCCCTACACGAGCACCCTCAGGTAATTGATCAAGTGTTTTATATTTAGGAGATACCAAAGCATCATAAGGCTCCTCACGTTTTGAGATAGCCCCTAATACCAATCCCTCTGGTAAATCGGTAGGCATATCCTTGAGGCTATGAACGGCTAAATCGATATCTCCATTATGCATAGCCGCCTCTAACTCAGCAGTAAATAGACCTTTACCACCAATTTCAGCGAGCGGTTTTTCTAAAATTTGATCACCCTTTGTATCAAAGTGAACTAGCTCTACTGTAATATGAGGATATAATCGTTTCAATTCAGAACCTACATATTCCGCTTGCCATAATGCGAGGGCACTTTTTCGTGTGCCAATTTTTATGATAGTTCTCATAATGCTTACCATTCCTTCTCGAGGTTAAACATATCTCGGAATAAATCCCAATATAAACCTTCTTCTTCCTTACCGGCGATTTCACCAAAACGAATCATCGGATCCCGAAGCATTTTACGTACAATCATACGACTCATAGCGTCGATGATGCGGCGTTCATGTTCTGATGCATCTGGTAATTTTACCAGTGCTCTATGCAACTCGCGACGTCTGATGTGGTCTGCCTTTTCTGTGAGCAATGCCATCATAGGACGAACGGATAAATAACTTAATTTATCCAGTAACTCTTCAATCGCATCGTGAATAATTGGTTCTGCTCGTTTTGCCTCTTCTTCACGCTGATGTTTATTTTCTTCCACAACGCTTTCTAGCGCATCGATATTGAATAGATAAATACCATCAATTTGTGCTACCTCTGGATCTATATCACGAGGTACGGCAATATCAATCATTACAATAGGTTTTCCCTTACGCAATGCTGCAATTTCTCTCGCTTCTTTTTCATTAATGATGTAATGTGGTGCCCCCGTAGAGGTAATTAAAATATCTGCATCCTTAGCCTGCATAATATATTGATCTAATCGTACGGCATGGCCACCAAATTTTTCGGCTAATACCTCTGCCTTAGCATACGTTCTATTGGATACAAAAATAGTTTTAACACCTTTAGATTGTAAATGTGTAGCCGTGAGCTCACTCATAGTACCAGCCCCTAAAATAAGGACCGTCGCTTCACTCATTGGTTTATCCAAGCAATCCTCTGCCAAATTCACCGCCGTATAACTTACGGATACAGGTGTATTCGCAATGCCCGTGTTAGTGCGAACTTTCTTACCAACACCAATGGCCTTTTGGAACAAAATATTAAATACAGTGCCCGTAAATCCTGCACTGTACGCTTCGATATAAGCAACCTTTAATTGACTAAGAATTTGGCCTTCACCAAGCACCAAGGAATCGAGACTAGCAGAGACTCTAAATAAATGTTCTATGCAATCTCGTTCTTCGTGAAAGTAAAACCACTCTTCATCAATGATATCGGCGCCTTTTAAATCTCTTACAGCCTCTAGCATAAATGCCTTAGGCTCTTCAACGCCTTCCAAGACTGCGTAAATTTCTGTACGATTGCATGTAGACAGAATTACACACTCGGAAATTTCTTCATATCCATAGAGGCGGTTCAGTGCGCCAGGTACCTCGTTTTTATCAAACGCGAAACGTTCACGCACCTCAACAGCAGCGCTTCTATGGTTTAATCCTAAGACCACTAATTGCATGGTGTAGTTTCTCCTCTATCATTGGCCATTCTCCCTTGAGAATGGCAGCTAATGTATGTTCTGTTAGATGGGTACGCCAAAACATTTGACGTTCCTCTATATCGGGAATCAGTAATTTAACGTCTTCTCTCATAATTTTAAGACTTGGCAAGGCAATTTGCAACTCACTATAGCGATTTGTCATATCCATTCTCAACAGTTTGTTAATCCGTGGCCCCACAGAATTAGCACTGATGGCCAGATGTATATCCCCAATAGTGAGCGTTGATGGTACGGTAAAATCACAATCATCCATACGATCACTACGATTTACGAGAAAATGATGCTTCCTCGCCCATCCTGCAACCTCTTCATTGACCTCACTGGAATCAGTACAAGCAAATACAAGCTGACAAGATTCATGAAAATTAATAATATCTCGTCCTACCTCACTAGTAAACGCCACATCTCGCCACTCCAGTTTGCCTTGTTCAGCCCATTCACGTATAGCATTCGTTACAATAGGGCTAATGACAAGAATCTGACAAGGTTCATCTAAAAATGGACGTAGACGGCGTTCTGCCACTGCACCACCACCGATAAAAAGTATTGTTTGCTGTTGTCTTGTTACAAGAGAAATCGATACCATTCTTATCACCTTAATACTATAAAAAAATCGGCTTGAATGCTTCAAGCCGATTTGCGATTGTCTTTATTTAGCCGCTGTTGTTTCCACAGCTGCATCTGTAGTAGTATTGTCTTCCGTTACCACTGGGGTAGCAGTCTCTTTGCTTTCGCGGGCTGCTTCTGCATTACCACGGATTGTTTCTTCTAACTTACGGTCATCCAACACTACATCTTCAAGCATTTTCAATTGAGAATGTAAAATGGATTCCATTTTTGTACGGAATACCGCGATATCATTGCGAATGATAGCATAACGATCACGTGCTTCGCGAAGAGAACTTTCTGCACTATCCAAAATGGATTGACGTTGTGCTTGCGCATCTTGAATAATCAATTCTGCTTCTTTACGAGAGGCGGCTTTTACATTTTCGCCGGTTTCTTGAGCCAACACTAATGTGTTATTCATCGTCTCTTCCATTTGTTCGTATTGAGCAATACGTTTTTCCAAATGTTCGATTTTTTCTTTTAATTCACGATTTTCACGATACAATACTTCGTAGTCCTTATTGATTTCAGCCATGAAAGTATCAACAGCTTCTTTGCTATAGCCACGAAAGCCTGTTTCAAATTCTTTATTATGAATATCCATTGGTGTAATCATAGTTGTATATCCTCCTAAATCACATAAAGCGCTTGAGATAAACCCCAATTCGACCCTTACGAGATGTACCCGTAATTTGCTCAACTTTCATTCGGCCACGACCACGCATAGAAATAACGTCGCCTTCTTTAACCTCTTGAGCTGGACCTTTTGCTGGTTGCCAGTTTACTTGTAATAGGCCTGCATTCACAGCACTCACAAGCTTTGTGCGAGACACACTGAAACCAGAAGATGCTACCGCATCTAACCGTAACGAGGCTACGGTTGTTCGTATCTCTTTAACTTTTTCTTCCTTTGGTGCTATCTCGGTGAGATCTAATGGAGTTACAGACACCGTCACCATAGCAATTTTCACAAAGTTTTGAATGACAAACTCGGCTACACTTTCATCCACTAAGAGTTGTGCTCCACCTTGTTGCATAATAACATCACCGAATTTAGAACGGTCAATGCCTAGCCCCATCAAAGAACCTAATACATCACGATGTGTGAGCAAACGGAATCGTGGGTCCCAAGAAACCTGTAATGCACAGATACCCATGTCTACAGTACCTTGGAACTCGGAGTCAACAAAGGCGATGCGGAGGCGTTCCGCCCCCTCATAACCACCATAAGATTCTACGCGTAGCTGAGGATAATTAGCACGCACTGCATCGGCTATAACCAGACCGGCAGGACTCGTAAAATCAGTTACCCGGAAGGGCTTACCTTTTACGACTTGCTCAGCCAGATCAAGCATACGGCGCGCTTCTTCACCATTGCCACTAGCTTCAAAATAACGAATTAATTTATTTGTATCACTCAAATTTATTTCCCCAATTCATTGGATCGTGCTAAGCAAGCGAGAACACCATCGTGTAATGCAGATCGAAGACCACCTTTTTCCATCGCTGCAATACCTGCAATAGTTGTTCCTCCTGGGCTTGTCACTTGGTCACGCAAGACAGCTGGGTGTTCACCAGATTCCACAGCCATTTTACCTGCACCATACATGGTCTGAGCTGCTGCTTTAATCGCTAAATCACGAGGTAACCCCATGCGAACACCTGCATCAGCTAGAGCATCCATAATGACAAACATGTATCCTGGGCCAGCGCCAGATAGAGCACTTAAACAATCTAAATGAGATTCCTCTACGATAGAAACAACCCCAACAACTTCAAATAATTTAACTACTTGTTTTGTATATGGTTTTGCTTGTTCTCCATAGGCCGTTAATGCTGTCATACCTGCACCAACTGCAGCTGGAGTATTTGGCATAGCACGGAACCAAATAGCTTGTGGTACCGCTGCAGATAATGTACTAAGAGTAATACCTGCCGCCAAAGAGATAATAATTGTACCTTCAGGTACATCCTTTAGCTGATCTAACACACATTTCATAACCTGTGGTTTCACAGCTAATATAATTGTTGTAATGGTGGATAAATCCGGTAGCTGAGTGCTTGCGTTAACGCCAAAGTCTTCTAATAATGTATACGCATGTTCTTCTGATTTTACAGTCACATATGTATTCTCAGGCAATAGTTTTTTAGCCTGTAGTGAACGACTTAGAATAGCGCCGCCCATAGCACCAGCCCCAATGAATAATGTTTGCATGGCACTTTCTCCTATGTATTAATACAGTTACTACTCAGTAACCTTAGAATGTAGTGATAATCAATCTATCAGTACTAACTAATAAACGATGAATCACTGCTCTCATCCATCAGGTAAAATCTATAACAAAATTACGCTTTTGGTTGTTCCCATGTAAATTGAGAATTCAAATCTGCCATATTAGCTTTCTCGTTATGGTCGATAGAAATATTAACTGGTACGCACATGAAAATGTCTTTACCAACTTTTTCCAATTTACCATCTAATGCAAATGTAGCACCAGATACGAAGTCAACAATACGAGCTGCTTCATGAGGATCTGTATTTTCAAAATTAATCAATACAGGACGCATATCGCGTAATTGATTAGTAATATTTTCAGAATCTTCAAATACTTTAGGTTCAATAACAATAACTTTCATCGCTGTAGGTCTTTGAGTCATAGCGGATTGGCCTCCTACTTTACGTGGACGGAATGAAGAATCAGTAGCAGCATTTGCTACTGGTGCTGCTTTTGGTTGTTCAGCTTGATAGTCATCTTCGTATTCATCATACTCGTCTTCGTATTCATACTCATCATCATAGCTATCATTATTTAAACCAACAAAATTCTTGAATTTTTGAATTTGATCGCCGAAACCCATTGTTATTCCTCCTAAATGATATTTTGTGTCCTTCACAATGGTGAAAGTACAAAACGTTACTAGTTATATACGCGCTCACCAAAAATAGCAGTTCCTACGCGTACAATATTGGCACCCTCTTCAAGGGCTACTTCAAAATCATGTGTCATGCCCATAGACAAATACTTAATTTGCCCGTTTGGGTAAAAGCGCTTCATATCTTCATACAAAGCATTGGCTACTTTAAAAATTGGTCGTGCATCCTCTGGATTATCATAAAATGGGGCCATGCACATTAATCCTCTCACTCTTACATGGGGTAATGTACTAGCAAAGTCCCGTACTTCAGGAAACTCTTCAACAGATAATCCTGATTTACTTTCCTCTCGCGCCACATTAACCTGGAGCAAAACATCTTGCACCTTGTCATGTTTCACAGCCACTTTTTCGATTTCCTCTAACAATTTTCGACTATCCACGGAATGTATTAAGTCAAACATAGGAACAGCTTGACGTACCTTATTGACCTGTAAATGACCAATCAAATGCCACACGAGCTGTGGACCATTATATGTTAATTGTTTTTCTTTCGCTTCTTGCACGCGATTTTCGCCTACATGTGTTACGCCTAATCGAGCTACCTCTTCGACAGCCGATACAGGATGATTCTTAGTAACTGCCACGAGCAGAGCACTATCTACACGTCCTGCGCGTCTCATAGCATCCGCCATTCGTTGCTGTACTAAATGCAGGGATTCTTCAATCATAATGTAACCTCCTCACAATAGTTAAGGATGTTCCTATTCATTTTGCTACTCCTCAGACATGAAGTCAAAAGAATGTATAGCTAAAATATTCTATAGGCTAGTATATTATATAATATTTATTCTCGAATGTATACAAAAACACTCTAAAAATGCCGAATTTTCGCCATTTTTTGCGATATTTTTTTGCATTTTTTCTGAAAGTCCTAAAAAACGTATTTATGTTCTATTTTATCATTCCGAACATAGCCATTCGACCTGTTTTCCCGGCCTCGCGGCGATAGGAAAAACAATGTTCATCTACCATACTATCAGTGCCACCAATCGTAATGTTATCATTAGGCACACCCAATTGTACTAAATCTGCTCGAATAAATTCCCACAGATTTACATGTGGTGTCTCTACCTCTGCACCAGGGCGTTTGATATACCGAACAATAGGTGCCGATGAGCCCCTCGTCAATAATACGTCCATTGACGATTCCGTAGATTCCGTAAATTCTGTAGATTCTGTAGGTTCCGTAGATTTTGTAGATTTTGTATTATCAGCGTGTTCATCTTCATTCAAGGGCTTAACAATCACTTCATAGGATTTTACAAATCGGTCCGCTAATTCCTGATTCACCTCAAAGGATTCAGGTCCAATGCTAGGGCCTAAAAATACAATACAATCCTCTGGTTTTGTACCATAAGCCTTTGTCATTGCCTGTATGGTAATGACTGGCAAATGACCAATAGCACCTTTCCATCCCGCATGTACTACAGCAACTGCTTGTTGTGCGGTATCATAAATTCCAACTGCCACACAGTCTGCGGTAAACAATAATAACGGAACGTTCGGGATATTTGTAAATATGGCATCACAATCGTTAATAGCGGTGCTTTCACCGAAGGCGCCAGCACCAATAAAGTCTTCTGTAATTTGGACAGCATTAAGACCATGCACTTGATTGCCACAGGTCATGCGCGCGGGATTCACATGTAAATAGCTGGCCAATAGCGCGCGATTTTTCACCACATCATCCGGATTATCTCCTACATGAAAGGCCAAATTTAATGATGCGCACGGCTCCTTAGACACGCCGCCCTCGCGATAAGTTGAACCCATCACAACTGGATATCGATCAAACTGTGTAGGTGACTCGAATTGCCAAGGTTCTGACAACTGGGATGTCACCGAAATGATTGTTTTATATTCTGTGCTCATATTGTCACCTTTCCAATGTACCGCTACTATTACTGTAGCAATTATCTACATTTATTTACATACTCCACAGCGTTTACATCCGGCCATACAAGGACTCGTATAGGCCTCGTCTACCGAACGATACCATTCTTGTTCCAAATAATTTTCGGACAAGCCCATATCGAGTATGCTCCATGGCAATACCTCTTTGAAATCATGTTCGCGATAATTAAATTCGTCCATATCAAGGCCCGCAGCCTTCATTTCTGCTTTGAAAGATTTACTACCACGATCAAGAGCACACGCTGCAAGAACGGCCCCAAGGCGACGATCGCCACGAGCGAGAACACCTTGAATATACGCCTCTTTAGGGGACTCGATGAGCACCTCGATACGTCGATTTTTCTGCAATGATTTCTTGATATATTGGAGTTTACGATCTACTTCCTTTTGATGGTTCATACCCATCCATTGGAATGGCGTAAATGGTTTTGGAATGAAAGGATTGATGCTCAATGTCAAACGACCTTTACAGCCTACCTCTGCCATATAAGCTTGCGTACGTTCCGCCATCCCCACAATTGCTTCGATATCCTCATCCGTTTCCGTCGGTAACCCAATCATAATGTACAAACGCATATGTTGAATACCTGATTTGGCAGACAAGGTAGCTGCGGTCTGTAAATTTTCCTCGCTAATCCCCTTGTTGATAACACGACGCAAACGTTCACTACCCGTTTCAGGGGCAATGGTAATTGTTTTTTGTCCGCTGTCGGCTAAGCCATCCACCACCTCTTGGGTGAGCGAATCGGCGCGTAGAGATGCACAGGAATAGCGCATATCTTTGGATCGAATATATTTAACCAGCTCATCGATTTCAGGATAATCAGAAATAGCTGCCCCCATGAGGCCCACCTTTTTGCCGAGCGCCTCTGCACGGTCTACACCGGCTTTCAAAATATCAAGATCACGCACACGAGGCACGCGATAACAATATCCGGCCATGCAGAATCGACAATGACGCCCACAACCGCGCGCCACCTCAACGATATACATAGCACCGAACTCGGTAAAATCAGTGGCTACTACCGTTTCACCAGCCTTGGTGAGAGCGCCAAAATGACGTTTAACCGTCGCTGGTACGCCCGCTGCAATGTCATAGCCTGTGAAAGTACCATTTTCATCAAACAATGGCGTATACAGGGATGGCACATAAACACCAGCTAATTGGCTCAAGTTAAAGAGGATTTCATGACGTTCTAGTCCCTCAAATTTTCCATCACGAATCACCGCAAGGATATCTGTAATAATCCCTTCCCCTTCACCGACAATGCAAGCATCCACAAAATCAGCAAACGGTTCTGGATTAAACGTCGCACAAGGGCCCCCAGCGATAACGATAGGGTCAAACTCTGTGCGATCGCAACTCATCACAGGCACACGGCCATGGCGAAGCATTAATGGCATATTAAAATAGTCCATCTCAAAGGTCATATCGAAGGCTACGACGTCGAATTGATCCATCGACCGTTGCGTTTCCACACTCATCAAATGAGTCTTCGTTTTCTCGTATGCTTCGAGTTCCTTTTTCTCAGGCAGGAAAATACGCTCGCACACGCAAGACGGATGCGCATTAATTTCCTCATAAATAATGTGCAAACCCAAATTACTCATGCCCACAAAATACGTATTTGGATATACGATAGCCACACGTTGCTGCGCATGAGGGTTGATGGTAATGCGACTGGATTCATTAGTATGTAGTTGTTGTAAGCGGTCGATTAAATCTTGCCTATTCACGCCTTCACCTCTTCTCTAAAAGATAATTATACCACAAATCTTTGATAAATTTCGATATAGTGTGGATGGACTGTTGCACAATAGAGCTTCTGCTTCTTTATCTCGTTCATTTTATTCCCCATCCATCACGACGAGTGATGGATGGATATAAAATGAATGGACCAAAGAAGCAGAACCTCCATCCCACAAGATAGTGCATCAAACGCAAAAATACCCTGAACCGCCAAGGACGATTCAGGGTACCTATGTGTGATGTTAATTCTCTAAAGAATTATTTCAACCAGCTCATTAAGCCGCGCAATTCAGAACCAACTTTTTCAATGCCGTGTTCTGCTGCTGCTTCGCGGTTCTTTTTCAAGAATGGTTGGCCAGCTTTGGAGTCAGCCAAGAATTCATCAGCGAATTCACCAGATTGAATACGACGAAGAATTTCTTCCATTGCTTTTTTAGTATCCGCAGTGATTACGCGAGGACCAGCATAGTAGTCACCGTATTCAGCTGTGTTGGAGATGGAATGACGCATTTTACCGAAACCACCTTCGTAGATCAAGTCTACGATCAATTTCATTTCATGCAAGCATTCGAAGTAAGCGTTAACTGGTTCATAACCAGCTTCTGTTAATACTTCAAAACCAGTTTTGATCAACTCAGTTACACCGCCACAAAGAACAGCTTGTTCACCGAACAAATCAGTTTCTGTTTCGGATTTGAAGTTAGTTTCCAAAATACCGGAACGGCCACCGCCTACACCAGATGCCCATGCCAATGCTACTTCTTCAGTATCACCAGATGGATCTTTTTCTACTGCGTACAAGCAAGGAACGCCAGAACCTTCTTGGTATGTACGACGAACTAAATGGCCAGGACCTTTTGGCGCTACCATGAATACGTTAACGTCTTCACGAGGTACGATTTTGCCAAAGTGGATGTTAAAACCATGAGCGAATGCAAGGTATGCACCTTGTTTCAAGTTTGGTGCAATGTCAGCTGCATACACATCAGCTTGTAATTCGTCTGGAATCAATACCATAACGATGTCAGCATCTTTAACAGCTTCTGCAGTTTCTTTTACTGGAAGACCTTGTTCTTCAGCTTTAGCCCAACGATTGGAACCTTTACGAAGACCAATTGTAACATCAAAACCATTTTCTTTTAAATTCAATGCATGAGCATGACCTTGAGAGCCAAAACCCAATACAGTAATTTTTTTGCCTTCCAATTTGCTCAAATTACAATCCGCATCATAATAAACTGTAGTGCCTAAAATTTTACCTGCCATAATAGATAAACCTCCAAATTTCTCTCATATTCCATTCGAATACATAATATATTTACTTTACACAATCTTACTCATAAAAGCAAGCTGTAAAATACAATTGTATCGTTACAATATACATTGTAACTTCATAAGTTCCTAGTGTATATGCACTCTAATCACAGACTACTTATACCTAGTATTCATAGGGTATATGCACAAATTCAATGCATAGAGTTCGAACTACCGAACAATCACCCAAGGCCGATCACGTTCCCATACAACGTGAACAGGCATATCAAATAAATCACTAAG
>SAAC01000040.1 GCA_009929605.1 Negativicutes bacterium | reverse complement strand
CATTATTACCTCGTTTTACAACACGAATAGTGCTATATCGAGCCTCATAATTATCCGTCAACTCTCCAGGATACGATTCTTGAGCACGATCCAAATCCGTTTGGTATACCGTTGCATCTCCTGCTGTTACAGGTATGGCCGCAGAAACCGTCCATGGTTGCATAGCACAAATCATACATGCTGCTACGGCCCAACGTGCTTTATGTCTTATCATATAAATACAAACTCCCATCTCTTACCATTATGTACGCTTAACTACTACGATTGGTTGTGATCCATTTTCAGCCTCTGTAGAATCATCGGCTACTACTTCTTCTGGCATATCCGTTGCCGGTGTATCCACAGTAGATTCCGCTGTAGTATCGCTAGTTACACTCATAGGTGTTGAAGTAACAGCATCCGCTAACTCATCATCACTATGCGCTTGACCATCCCCACCAATAACAAGACCTTGAATAGTCACTGTATTTTGTGGTTGAATGTACATTTCAGTCCCCGCTGGATATTCTACGCTTTTACCTTTGATAAAAGCACCACCTACTAATCCTACAGGTCCCAATAATACAGCTCCAGCAACAGAAGCACCTGCTGCTTTTAATTCACTCTTAGTTTTTTCTTTTGCTTCTTCACCTTGAATAGCGGTAAACGCTGTACCATCAATGGCTTTCAAATTATCGAAAGTCATATCAATATTACCATTACGGCCAAAAGAACGAGCTTTCTTCAATTTTGTAATAGTTGCAGTACCAGTCGTACCAGATGGAACTAACAATACGTTACCATCCACAATGTTTTCGGCTACTGTGAAAGCAACAGTGTCGCCTTCTTTATTTGTTTTTGTGCTAAGCGCATCATTCAAAGTAACCTTAAATACATGAGTAGACTCTAGTGTACCAATTTGTTTTACTACCTTTGTACTACCACCATTGATTTTAGTATTCAATGATTTAATCCGATTTTGCAATGATCCGGTGCCAATGCGGCCATTCACACTTCGTTCCAAATGTTCTACACGAGATACCATGGAGCCTGATGTAACAGAATTTTGATAGCTATACTCTAAAGCATCTAACTGTTCTAATAGGGATACCTTTGTAGTAGTACCTTCTACGGAATCATATAAAGAATCAACTTTTTTATTCAAAGTGTTACCAGTAGTAGAACCAAATTCAGTACCATATACGGTCGTATCTAATTGGTTTACACGGTCAACGATAGCCCCTTCTTGTACAGAACCATACACCGTTGTTTCCAAGGCATTCGTTTTTTCCAATACAGTTGTTGGTTCTGCAGCCAAAACAGTGGTTGCCATTAAAGAGGCGATCATAACACTTAGTACTTGCTTCTTCATAAATTCCTCCACATATAGTTATGATATACATTGCTTACACAATATGTATCAGTATACTCATAAAAAATATCTTACTTCCATATTACTATTATAAAAGATAAAGCTTTACAAATAAGATACTAGATTTTCAAATCAATAATAGCTGATACGCCAACGCCTTGAATACGAGATGCATTCGTAGGGTTTTCACTATCAATTGGCACTAAACCTTTCACTCGAATCATGCCATTAAAGCTACCCTCTACTTGTGCGACAGCTTTTACACGTTCAACTTCAGAGGCTGGACCCGTTACTTGAGCCATACCAATATATCCATTAGTGCCAATACTAACGATTGGGACAACAGCTGTTGAATAGGTTGTACTTAAATTATTTTGTTTCAATAGTCTGTTTAAAAAGGAGTCAATCTGAGGACCAAACTTATCAATTACATAGCCAACACCGCCAACCTTTGCGATGCCACCTAAAATACTGCTCAAACCAGATGCATTTGTCTGTACGATACCACCAAAAGCTGTTACAGCCAAACAAATACCAAGCGTTGCGGAAAGAAGTTTCTTTTTCATAGTGAGCCTCCTTATTCTTTAATAGTACTATTTTATCAAATTATCACTATAGATACTAGAGTTATCCCTGTATTACCTATACTTTCACATACATAACATACTCTCTATCCATGAATATCCTATGAAGCAAATTAGATACAACTACTATTCTCTTCATCTATTGACCTTAACAAATCCGAGGTACTTGATCTTCACCTAATAAATCGAGTAATCGAATACCACCCAATGCTGTTTGTAGTCCCACTTTACCAATATTTTTATCTAGAGTTCGACCAATACATGTAGCCTCACGACCTTCTTCATGCTCTTTCATTATGGATAGAACTTGCTCTGTCACAGATGAATCCACAACGAGAACTACTTTGCCTTCATTAGCTAAATAGAGTGGATCATAGCCCAAAATATCACACACAGATTGTACCTCTGGATGGACGATAATGGCAGATTCATCTACACGAATACCAACTTGGCTTTGGTCGGCAATTTCTTTTAAGACTGTACCTAAACCACCACGTGTAGGATCTCGCATCAAGGCTACTTTATCTCCCACCGCTGAAAGTACATCATGGACCATATGATTTAATGGAGCACAGTCAGTCTTAATGGATTCGGATAGGGATAAGCCAAAGCGCTGTCCCATCACGGCAATGGAGTGATCACCGATAGAGCCCGACAAAATAATATCCATGCCAGCTTTCACATTGCTCGGTGCAATAGAAATACCGCTTGGGATCATACCAACACCGGCAGTATTGATATAAATACCATCTACCTCACCTTTTTTTACGACCTTTGTGTCCCCTGTAACGATTTCAATATTTGCTTGCTTCGCCATATCTGCCATTGTAGCGAGAACGGTATCTAACATTTCAAAAGGTAGACCTTCTTCTAAAATTAGGCCACAACTCAAATATTGTGGGACCGCCCCATTCATAGCTAAATCATTAACGGTACCACAGACAGCGAGCTTACCGATATTGCCCCCTGGGAACATTATGGGCTGTACCACATAAGAATCCGTAGTGAAAGCCATACGTCCAGCAGGCACATCAAATTGAGCACCATCATGCAAAAGTGCTAGCAGAGAATTCGTAAAGTATTTCAATATAAATTTTTCAGTTAATTCATGGCTAAAGCGACCGCCATTACCATGAACTAAACGAACTCGTTCCATATTAATCCTCCCAAGAAAGGCCACCACTAGCATAGCCATATTTATACCACGCAGCACAACTGCCCTCTACGGATACCATGCAGGCACCCACAGGATGATCAGCGGTACAGCTAGTACCAAAGAGTGGACATTCATTTGGTTTAATCAACCCTTGTAATACGCTACCACATTGACAACCTTTGATTTCCTTTGACGGTCTATCTAAAGTAATAGGCAATGCTATTTCTGCATCATATGTTGCGTACTCCCCAGTTAAGGAGAGGCCAGACTCAGGAATCATACCAATACCACGCCAAATATCATCACAAGGTTCATAGACCTCATTCATAATTTGACGAGCTACAGGATTCCCCTCTTTCATCACTACGGAATGATACGTATTTCCCACATAGAAGTGTTGCATTTTTCGTTGTTCTAATATATTCACAACAGCCGACAAAATTTCTACGCCATCAAATCCAGCGATACAGGATGGAATATGATATTCCTCTGCTAAAAATCGATAGGGTTCTTCCCCTATAATAACGCTCACATGACCAGGAAGAATAAAACCATCAATATGACCTGCTTGTCGATCTAGTAGCGCCCTCAATGCGGGTGGTACCAATTTATGAGATACCAAGAAAAATACATTGTCTAAACCAGAGGCAGCCACGGCTTTCACAGTAGCGCCAATGACAGCAATTGTCGTTTCAAAGCCAATGGCTAAGAATATGATATGTTTATCTGGATGTTGTTTGCCTAGCTCAATAATTTCTAGAGGAGTATAAATTACATGAATGTGAGCTCCTTTAGTTTGCGCTTCACTGAGACTGCTATAACTGCCTGGTACTTTGAGCATATCCCCAAAAGTAGCAATAATCACGTCATCTCGATCTGCATAGGCAAGTGCCTTGTCCATGTACGTTTGATCTGTCACACATACGGGACAGCCTGGTCCACTGACGAGCTCAATTCCCTCAGGTAATAATTGTCGTAACCCTTCACGGAAAATAGATACTGTATGAGTACCACACACCTCCATAAGACGAACAGTTTCACCAGGGGTGTGTAATTCTTTAATTTTATGTATTAAGGCCTCAGCTGTTAGCTGTTTTCCCTGCAAAGTAAGCTTCTTCAAGTTCTTCTAGCTCCCGAAACGCTTCTAATGTTGCTTGCGCTTCTTCTTCATCTACGATTTGCACCGCAAATCCTGCGTGCACTAATAACCAGTCACCAACTTTGGCCTCTGGCACTAATAATAGACTACAATCACGAGTAGCCCCTGTTAATTCAATGGTCCCTATGGACTCATTAATACTGATTAACTGTGCTGGTACTGCTAAACACATAGTACCTCCTTATATCACAACGGTTATTCTAATAATATACTTATTATTTCTAGTATAAACTCAACTATTTGCTATTGATATAATACTAAAAATCAATAAATTCCCTTATTTTTTCAACTGATGAGCAATCCATAATTGTCCTAACGCAAGGCCTCCATCATTACACGGTACCTTTTCATTCATATAAAGTTTACTACGATGCCATGTACGATGTAACTCTTGTAATAACTGACGGTTTTGGAACACCCCACCACTAATAGCTACTTGATTAATATTATAGTGGCGGCATATATCCGATGATACCTCACAGATAGCAATAGCCAACGTCCGGTGAAAGCTTGCTGCTAACGCACTTACATCTGCACCTGCTGCATATTCATCCATTAAAGAAAATATAGTAGGGGTTAAATCAAGTGTCGTTCCATCATAATTAAATTCTCGAACATTACCACGTTGACCTAATGCCACCTGCTCCAATGCCATAGCAATATGAGCATCATAAGCATGGATATTCCCTAAACCTAATAAACAGCCTAGTGCATCAAATAAACGACCTGCGCCAGATGATAAGGAAAATACCATATCACTATTTAGAGCCTGATCTAAAAGTTCCCAGCCCTCTGGCAATGTGTGCAGCCATTTTTTATATACAGCAGGTATGTCTGTCCCATAATGTTGTCGCACATACCACAAAGCCTGTCTCCACGGTTCACGTACAGCCTTTTCACCGCCCGGTAATGGTGCTGTTTGAAGATGTGCTACCCTTTTATATCCACCTTGTTGACAGATTAAAAACTCACCGCCCCATAATGTACCATCATCGCCATAACCTGTACCATCAAAACATATACCTAAGAGAGGTCCTTGTAAGTTATGCTCTGCCATGACTGATGCAATATGGGCATGATGATGTTGAACCTCCAATACAGGAATATTATGCCTTTCACCGTAAGCATAGCCTAGACGAGAGGAAAAATATTGAGAATGTGCATCCACAACAATCTCTGTAGGTGTCGCATCAAATAGTTTTTCATAATGTGTTATGGTTTTTTCTAATGTTTCATGGGTAGAGCTATGTTCCAAATCACCAATATGAGGCCCCATCAATACCTCTTGATCTTGATTCATAGCAAAAGCATTTTTTAAATCTGAACCCATTGCTAACATGGTATTATTAAGCAGTCCACTACAATGAATCGGTTCCGGCACGAAACCACGACTCCGACGATATTGTAATATATGTTTATCACACACTGCTACTACAGAATCATCCACAGGGGACCAAATCTGACGATTATGGGTTAAGAAATAATCAGCTACAGTACTTAATTGTTCTAAGGCTTCTACGTCCTTATATAGTACAGGCTCTCCACTATGATTTCCACTAGTCATTACCCATAGGGCATCCTTGGGTAACAATACCATATGCATAGGTGTATACGGCAACATTATGCCATAAGACTGACACCCTGGTGCTACGGATGGTGCAGGAACGCTAGGTACCTCCGGCTTTGATTGTAACAAGACAATAGGCCGAGCGGGACTAATAAGCACATCTAACTCTGCATCAGATATTGTGACAATATCATCTAAAATCTCTAAAGACCCTGCCATCATTGCCAATGGTTTCATGGGCCGTTGTTTACGTTCCCGCAAACGTTGTACCGCAGTTTCATTAAAGGCATCACAGGCTAGATGATATCCACCAATACCTTTAATAGCTACAATATAACCATCCGCAATCATGTGCCTAACCTGAGCAAAAGCCTTTACTTCATCAGTTTCAACTACAGTTCCATGCGCATCAAGCAACTGATACTGAGGTCCACACACATGACAAGCGTTTGGTTCCGCATGATAGCGGCGACCTTCTATATCCTCATATTCACGTTCACAATCAGGACACATAGGGAAATCATTCATTGTTGTTCGTTCACGATCATAAGGCATTGCCTTAATAATGGTATACCTTGGACCACAATGAGTACAATTAATAAAACTATACTCATGACGCCGCTGTTCATTAGCATCATGCAATTCCTTATAACAGTCTTCACAAGGCGCCGTGTCAGCACTGATGAAAGTTTTTACCTTCATGCCCTTTGGAGACGGTTTTATCACAAAAGCCTCCTCAGGACTTGGTTGGGATCGGTCGATACAGTCATCCATATGAATATCCATTTTCGTAATATTCACCGATGTAATACGTGCTAATCGTGGAGACTCTACTTTCACAGCATCGAGGAATAAGTCTAAAGCCTCTACTGTCCCCTGAGCCTCCACATACACACCATGACCATCATTATAAACGAATCCACTCAATGCAAGTTGATGTGCTAATACAGAAACAAGGGGCCGGAATCCGACCCCTTGTACGATGCCAGTAAAGCGGATTCCCCAACGTTCAATAGTTTGTGTTTCATCCAATCTATTTTCCATAGTGGCTCCTTTACAAAGCTGACTTAAATCACGTTTAATTATTTCAACAAATATCCTGCATTAATTAATCTAAGATATTATTTATTATTGATTCGCTCAAGACATATTGTTAATTGATTAGCCTAACGCAACAGGAATACTCCCATCAATGCCAGCCGCTTCAAGCTCTGCTTGAATCATAATAGCGCATTCAATGCGTTTCTTTTGTAAGCGACAGCCAAATTCATAAGGCGTATCTAAGTCACCACCTAGTGTTATATTGTTAGCATGACAACCGCCAGAACAGAAGAATTTAGCCCAACATTCAGCACAAGTAGGTTTTGTAAACACATGAGTATTACGGAACTGTGTAGGAATCTCTGTATTCTTTAGACCTTCGTAGATATTGCCCAAGATGAAGTCCTCTTTGCCAACAAATTGGTGGCATGGATAAATATCACCATTTGGTACGATGGTCATATATTCATGACCAGCACCACAACCGCGTAAACGTTTCGCCATACATGGTCCACGATACAGATCCATACGGAAGTGGAAGAAATTAAATTTCTCACCCCAACCTTCTTTTTGACGCTCTAAATACAGATCAGCTAATTTTTCGTATTCTTTTTCCAATATTGGCCAATCTTCTTCACGAAGTACATAATCTCCGTCTTCACCAACAACTGGTTCCATTGATAAATGTTCAAAACCTAAATCAGACATAGCTAATACGTCTTTTGTAAAATCCAAATTTTTATGTGTATATGTACCACGTACATAGTATTCTAAACCATGACGTTGTTTTACAGCATTCACTAAATTCTTAGCAACATATTGGTAAGACTCAGCTCCACTACCTGCTACTGGACGCATAGAATTATGTACATCTTCGCGACCATCAAGAGATAGTACAAGGCTCATTTTATGTTCGTTTACATAATCAATTTTTTCTTGATTTAATAACATACCATTCGTCGTTAAGGTCAATTTGAAAATCTTATTATGTTTCTCTTGAATGCTTTCGATATATTCAACGGTTTGTTTTACCACTTCCCAGTTAAGGAGGGGCTCACCACCAAAGAAGTCGATTTCACAGTGTTGACGATTACCGCTCATTTGAATGAGGAAATCTACCGCCCGTTTTGCCACATCAAAGCTCATTAATTCACGTTTTACCCCGCCATAATCACCTTGGCTAGCAAAACAATATTTACATGCTAAATTACAATCATGAGCAATGTTCAAACACAAGGCTTTAACAATAGGTTTTTCACCTACAACAAGCTTAAATTCACGGCTCATAGGTGCAAACAATTGCTCTGCTGCGATGAGCTCATCTAACTCGTCCATGATTTCATTTAATTCCGTTGCATCTTCTGTAGCATCTAACTGAGCATGTACAGCTTCACGATTTGTGCCATCATACGTATCAAGCACGCGGTCTATCAATTCATCAATGACATGAATAATACCGCTATTCACGTCTAGGCAATAATATGTATCCTTCATCCGAAACTTGTGGATCATAGGTTTTAATTCTAACATGGTACCTCCATACAGTTACAATTGATGAATTCTCTTATATCGAAATTCATCTTTATTTATTGTAGCATATTTTTAGCTAAATGTACCGTTACAATTCATATAAAATATGCTATCTGACCTCTGTCTAATCTACATATTATAGAACACTAACCATAAATATATCCTGTTTATTTTCAAATATCCCCAACATGGTTCCATAAAAAAACTAGGTGCTCGACATCGTCGAACACCTAGTTTCTAAGTTTCTACATCAAAGAAGTAGATTCTTATTTTTGTTTGCAAACTTGGTTGCCTACTGTACAGCTTGTTTTACAAGCAGATTGGCAAGATGTTTGGCATTCGCCACAACCACCAGTTTTTGCAGTTTTTTGTAAAGATTCAGTGTTGATAGTACGGATACGTTTAGCCATGATAATTCCTCCTCAATACTTATTGTATTTTTCTTTATTTTAGCATATCCCCCCGCTCTCTGTAAACAAAAGCAGTAAGGTTCTATGGCATTATAAAATATTTTTATGTATTACTATCACACTACCAGTAATGCAAATATCCCAACGCAACAAAGGAGATTTTAAGATTTACGCAAGGCCTTATACAAAGCTAGTGCCACCGGTGTTACAATCACCCCAGCAAAAATAGCTTCTGGAATACCATGAGTTACGGCCAATGTAAGTATACCAATGCCAACATTCTCATGACTCATTTTCAATGCATTAGCAAATAAATCAGCATACATTATATAAATCAATCCCATTACCATCGTCGTATGAAGCACAGTCCCTAAAAATGCGGCAATGATAAATCTTGGACCTTGGGATTTCATTGGTATGCATTTATAGATAATCCAAGCTAATACAGGGAAAATAATACGAGGCAGTACAGAGATGATGGGGTTAATAAATACTGGGGACAACAATGTTGGAGCTGTCATATTTTGCCAGAAACTGTAAACACCAAAAATCAAGCCCACGAAAGCTCCAACTTTAGGGCCCTCTACTAAAGCACCGATTAATGTTGGCACATGTAATGTTGTGACATTAATGGGGCCAATAGGTATGAGTCCATACCCAGAAATCCCTAAAATAACTGTTATAGCCGCTAATAAACCAATAATAGTTAATTCTCTAAGACTAAACTTAGAATCTTTTTTCTTCTCTGACTTAACCTTTTTAACTTCTTCTTGATTTAGTACAGTGCGATCCATTCCCACTGTTTGTACATCCTGGTCATGGCTAGATACTTGTTTGTTATCCTCCAAATTAGATGTACCATTTTGATTTGTCATCGCTACCTCCTTCGCTCTCATTCCTTACGGATACAAGTCGAAACTAGTAAAATTAAATACATTAAATACCTTTAGATTTATATTGTATAATACATTTTTCTACATAATACCCAAGCACTACCGAAATAAAGATAACGGCAACTTCAAAAATAGCTGGTGTTACATAGACTAATGGGTTTGCTCTAAATACTGGTACAGCTACAAAAATCCAATCTAACATCATTGAAGGAATATAGCCATATAACATATGACCATTAATAGCAAGCCACATAAGAGCTGTTACAAAGATACGAACGAGACGTGGGAATTTATCTGCCCCATTACGAGGGAATAGATAAAATACAGTACTCATCATAGTCAAAAAAATCAGTGCATAAGCGCATAATTGCAACATCTTGGCCATTGTTTGGCTCAAATACATCGCCATCATAGGATTGCTATACATGTCTACATATAATACATTGCCTGTAAGTAATAATGGAACTGGTAATGTATACATAGACAAGTCTAATGTAGTATCAATGAGATCATGTTTTCTTTCACGACCAAAGAATGCTGTTAATAATAGGGCTGTCAACTCAATTAACACCACCACCGCCACATATACGACAAACCATAAGGCACCAATAGCTAGAACATTATCCGTAGGGATAGCTAGTTGTAACACGCCACCTGTACCCATAAAGAAAAATAAATTCCACCACGCCCAAGCATATACGTGATACCACATATTCATAGTGAATCCAACGGCAAACTCAAAGCGAGCCATGCGACGAATTACCAATGGAACAAACAGGGATAACAACGTGAACATCAAAATTCCAGTATATGTCAAATGTCCCTGCCCTTGCACAAGGGCAAAACTGCTACAAATTAACGCAATTAATCCGGTGAAAGTCCAAAAATGTTTATTCATGACGTCCACCTACCAGTCGACTCACCACATAGCCAATCATAAGGGCCACCGCAATTTGGACAAACATGACTACCAAGAATGCTATATCTCGGCCAATTGTAGGCCATCCCCATAGCATAGATAAATCTACACCAAGAAATATACTAGCATATGTGCCACCTTGTACAGCGAGCCACCCTAACATATAGGCGAAACGACTAATTCTGCGATTATGCGGTCCAAATGTGGCTATCTCCGCCCCCACATAGCCTAATGGAATAAGGAACGATAAAATCAAATACGTTACGAGCGCCACTACAGCACTAGAGCCATTATGAATCATGTACGCAATAAGCGGTATCATGACAACAAATAAGCCCATATAAAATGTTTGTTTACATATATCTACAATGGTTTGCATATACCTCTCCTAATAATTAATCCATTAGTTATTGTACACTAACAAGCCATAAATTACTACAAAAAAAATTAAAAGCCTTATGGCTCCGATCAAGGAATCATAAGGCTTTTAGTATTGAGGTTAAGTGATTAAGCCGAAACTGATTCAGCAACCACATCAATAGTATGGTCATCAGTGGCTTTTATCGTTTTCTGCTCTTCTTTTAATAATGGAGTCATGCTTTCAAGGCCCACGCCTAATGTGAACAAGTTATGCAACCAAGCCGCATTCGCTGCTGGCAACACACCAACTACACCGGCGCCTACAAGAGCACCATTGAAACCAACGATACCATTATAATTAGCCTTAATACGTTTCATTAACGCCAAAGAGATTCTACGCAAGTCAACCAAAGCTTGAAGGTGATCGGAAGATATAGTGACATTCGCAATTTTTTGTGCAATTGGAGCACCTTCATTCATAGCGATACCTACATGAGCTTCAGAAATAGCAGGGCTGTCATTAATACCATCCCCGACCATCATCACGGTATAACCTTCTTCTTTTGCTTTTTTAACATAAGAGGCTTTATCTTCTGGTAATACTTCAGCATATACTTCGTCAATGCCAATTTCAGCAGCTACGCGTTCTGCATTTCGACGGCTATCCCCCGTCATCATCACAACTTTTTTAATACCTAATGCATGAAGATCATCTACAACTTGCTTTGCTTCTTCACGAACTGGATCTTTAATACAAATAACTGCCGCCAAAGTGCCACCAATGGCTAAATATAAATGAGAAGATGTATTTGGTAAGTTTTCAAATTTTTCCTTTTCATTTTCAGGAATCTTAGTTTTTTCATCATCAAAAATGAAATGAGCACTACCAATACGAGCCCGATAGCGACCTACTTTAGAGGCAATACCATGAGCCACAATATATTCTACATCAGAGTGCATCTCTTTATGTGGCAAATGATGATCCTTCGCCGCTCTTACTACAGCTTTTGCCATAGAATGAGGGAAATGTTCCTCTAAACAAGCTGCTAATTTTAACATCTCATCTGGATCCTGACCATTGAAGGCAATAATTTCTTCAAATTCAGGTTCAGCCTTCGTCAATGTACCAGTTTTGTCAAATACAATCATATCAGCTGCGGCAATTTGCTCTAGGAATTTACCACCTTTAACCGTGATCCCTCGTTTAGATGCTTCTTGCATTGCAGACAAGACTGCCAATGGAATACTTAATTTTAAGGCACATGAGAAGTCAACCATTACAAATGACAATGCTTTTAATGTGTTGCGTGTTAACAAATATGTCAAACCAGCACCAATGAAACTAATCGGTACAAGCTTATCTGCCATACGGTATGCTTGTTGTTCCATGCCAGATTTCATTTGTTCTGATTCTTCAATCAAGTTAACAATTTTTTCGTAACGAGAGGTCTTGGATGTACTACGAACTTCGATAATAGCTTTCCCATCTTCAACAACAGTACCGGCATATACAGAAGTATCTTTGTCCCGACGTACAGCTTCTGGTTCACCTGTCATAGAACTTTCATTAACAAGTACTACACCGTCAATTACGACGCCATCCAATGGGATAACTTCGCCTTGACGAATGATAACTTGATCGCCTTCTACGATTTCGTTAACCGACTTACTAATTTCTACATCGTCTACCAACACCCAAACTTTATCAACGTTCAAAGACATGCTTTGAGCTAAGTTCAATACGGATTTTCGGTGAGTCCATTCTTCCAAAATATCGCCGATACCGAGCAAGTACATAACCGCACCAGCAGTAGGATAATCCTTCATTAACAAAGAAGCACCGATAGCTACACCATCTAATACTTCCACCGTTAATTTACGTTGCCACAACGTTTTAATCGCTGTGCCGATGAATTTCAAACCGTCAAACCAAGTCCACGCTGCCGCAATTGGTGCTGGCAATACTGCATCGCGAACGGCAGATTCATTTCCGTTATGAGAAATAGCAATTTGACATGTTCTTGTGTAGAACGTTACTTGAGAAATGGCTTCATGTGAAAGCAGTATATCCTCTATATAAGCAGCTTCCGCTTCTGTAAAACGATGACCAGATACTTTCACATGGAGTCGATTTCTAAGCTTTCTGATTACAGAAAACTGTAGCATAATTATTTAGATTCCTTTTCGGACTCTTCTTCAGATTCTTCAAAAATTTCTTCATTGCGAGCTTCATTGATTTCTTGAGCTTCTGCCAAGATATCGCTAGCACTAGCTTGTACTTTTTCAGTAGTAGCAAGAACTGTTTCTTTTGCACGAAGACCTGCAGCTACAACACCAGCATATACTTTTTTAGCGTCTTTGCTAGTTAGAATTTGTAACCCTACAGTACCCAAAGCAAGGCCTGCTGCAAATAAGTTAGCGGATTTAAGACTTT
>SAAC01000132.1 GCA_009929605.1 Negativicutes bacterium | reverse complement strand
TAGAAATTTTACCCCCATCTAAACGAGGATCCACAAAGGTTTGTAAACCAACCTTTGTAATCAGGCCTGGTCTACGACCACCAACGGCACGGAACCATTGAGAAATCGTACCTTGCGGTAGATTATAGGCTTCAATAGCATTGGAATTCACCAAGGCACCCAATTTAGGAGCAAGGTTAAAATGACCTGCTACGATACGTTTAATTAATCCTTCATGCGCTACATGGTCCATAGCGCCACCATTACCATTACCTTGTCCAGCTGCATGAACAAAGGTTAAGTGATTAGGTTTACCTGTTTCCAAAAACTTATTTTCTAACTCTGTTAAGATTTCTTCAGCTACTTGTGCCATAACAAAACCAGAAGTAGCTATAGTGTCATTGTCCTTAATCAGTTCAATGGCCTCTTTTGCTGTTACAAATTTCATTTCTGATCAACTCCTAAATACACTTTCACAATAGATACAACTCATCACTATTAAAATTTTGTAGTTTTATCCTTTTGTAGGAACTCTAACAAGATTTCTTCACGGCGTTGTTTGATAGCCGATAAAGCCTCAGGAGTCCATTGATACATACCTGTACCAGTTTTTGCACCCAATGTTCCCGCAGCGACACAATCAGCCATTAATTTTTGTGGTTCTTTAGTAGCACATAAATCTTCATATAAATATGTGGAAATATTATAGAAAATATCTAAGCCACCAAGATCGGCTGTTTCAATAGGGCCCGTAGCGCCTAACCGACGACCGATACTATATTTTACGGCATCATCAACAGCTTCTGGAGTCGCAATACCTTCTTCTACAATATAGATAGCTTCTCTCAATAATGCTAATTGTAAACGATTGCCGATAAAGCCTAATGCTTCACGTTTTAAAGCTACTGGTTTTTTGCCAATTTTTTCAATTAATTTCCAAGTAATATCAACTACTTCTTGGCTTGTTTGTTTACCTGGAACTACTTCTACCAATGGAACTAAATGTGGAGGGTTCCAGAAATGAGCCACTACGAAACGTTCAGGGTGTACCAAAACTTCTTGAATTTCGGTAGGGCTAAGGCCTGAAGTACTAGTAGCAAAAATAATATCTGGACCTACATAGTCTTCAATTTCTTTCCAAACTTTACGTTTCACTTCTAAATCTTCAGCGATGGCTTCAATAACAAAATCACAACCTTCAGTGGCTTCTTTGATAGTAGTAACACCTGTAATTCTTCCTAAAATTTCGGGAATTTCATCTTCTTTTACCAAGTCATGATTTTTATACATTTCCAAAGCGGCTTTAATGTTTGTGAGTCCTCGATTAACGCTGTCATCAGAGCGACCAAACATTCTAACAGTGTAACCATTCATAGCATATAACAAGGTAATGCCATATCCCATGGTCCCTGTGCCTAGACTTGCAACTACTTTAATGTCTTCTAATTTCATAATAACTTTTCCTCCTTAATGGAACTCAAGATATTAATATAGATTTGTTAACATGTGTTTGGTGAAAGCCCTAACTTTCACTAAGCAACATTATGACTGACCAAGATGTTACAATATATGCCGATTAGAATGGAACGAACGTCAATCCTAATAGCATGAATATACCGAGTACAATATATACAATAAATGTATATCCAACGAAGTCTTTAAATTCTAAGCCTGCTACAGCAATGAATGGAACGGCAAAGAATGGTTGAATCAATGCTACCCAGTCACAACCAAACATGTAAGCAATAACTGTTTTAGCATCTGGAACACCTAGTGCTTGGCCTGCAGGGATCAAGAATGGTGCTTCAATAGCCCATTTACTACCGCCAGAAGGAATGAAATAACCGATTACATTACTCAAAATAGCCGCAATAGCTGGGAAGGATTCGGGAGTGCTGAAACTAATAATCCATTGTGCAAAAATATCTACTAAACCACTATATTTCATAATCCCAAAAATACCGGCATAGAACGGGAACTGAATAATAACACCCCAAGATGCTGGCGTTGCTGCTTTAACACCTTTCAAAAATTTGGCTGGTGTTTTATAAAGGAACATAATAAGCAACAAGAACATAAAGTTCAAAACGTTGATATCAAGAGATTTTCCTAACGCCACAAAGTGATAGAAAAGATATACTGCAAACATGATAACTACAATATACGTACACCAAGGAGTATGTGTCATCCATTGACTTGGTGTTTTAATTTCAATCGAATCATCTGCATCAACCACTGCTGGTTGCATAAGATCAGGTCTCAAGTCTGCCATCGTTTTAATATTTTTGTTGGATGGAATGACCACTGTAAACATGAACATAATGATAATAACTGACGCTATAGTAAGAATTAAGTTATAGCTACTAAAGATAGTTTGGCTAACAGGGATAACACCCATTTCTTTCACCATAAAGTGATCTGGTGTAGCTACTAATAATGGTGCAGATCCAGATAACCCCATATGCCAAATAAAGAACATTGTCCACGTAGCACCACATAGTACTCGATAATCGACTTGAATACCTTTGTTATGTGCTTGGATGGCTAGTTCTTTTGTTACAAGTGCTGCAAATACAAGACCAAATCCCCAGTTAAGATAATAGGCAATGCCTGATAATACCATGCCCCACACATATAC
>SAAC01000131.1 GCA_009929605.1 Negativicutes bacterium | reverse complement strand
CTTCTTAAAATAGTTGTTTTGATCTGCAATGTCTTCCAATTTGTCTATTGTTGCCAGCACTCCAGTTCCATTTGCAATATGCGCCATCTGATTTACATTAGTTGCCATTCCTCTAATCTGGCGAAGCAGATCATCAAAATTCTTGTTTATATTCTTAAGTACATCAATTTCTTCTCTTGGAGCAATCACTACTCCAGCAAGAGCATTGATGATAAATGACCGCTGTGTCTGTCCTGAAGCTATCACTTTTTCCTGTAGTCGTTCGTACTCTTCTTGATTCATTCGAAACTTGACTTGGTATTCTCTTTTTCGCACTTTGTATTACACTCCTTTCGTGGTTTTTGTCTTTTGGGGTGCAGGGGCGGGCTCATCATTATAGTTTCAAGAATAGTGTACAATTCTCATTTATTATATAATTCTCATTTATATAACTTTCAAGTTATGCAAACGAAAAAGCCAGCGACTAAGCACTGGCTTCTGTAAAGAGCTGGTATTCCTGTTTTAAAACTATCAGTTTGCTATATAATACATCCCATTACCATAAATTTGAATTTCTTTGTAATCGTTGTATTAATTCCTTTATGATATGTGGATTATTGACAAGCTGTATCTCCTCGGTCAAACGACGGAGAAAATTAATGTGATGCTTTCTTGCAGTCCTTAATTTTTTCTCAACTATATTTGAAGAATGTAGTATCAAAATAGGTTCTTCCTGTTCATCCCTACATAAGTTACAAGATGATTTAGAAATGCTAGACAACTCATACTCGGTGTTGGAAATAGCCATATTGATATATCCATAAGCTGAGTCTTTGCCAATAGGATTACGACATTTAAGTAAGGCAAAGACAATGTTAGGTCCTAAAATCAAGGGTTCCGATGCAGTACGTTTTTCCCCATAACAATTACGTACATTTTTTAGTCCCAACCCTTTACGCTCTGCCATATCTCTTAAAATATTACGCACGGTTCTTGTAACGACACACCGCTCACCATTGTCATAAATAATCAATGTACTATCGCCGCTATCATACACTGGTATCATCGCCCAAATTTGGTTAATTCGATCATATACTTGCTCAAAGTCATTTGCTACTGCGCTTTTCGGTTCACATGCTGTCCCCTTCATTATATCAGTTACCTCCTGTTCTTACAGTGTGACAACTTGCTAGCGAGTAATATACACTCACGACACTTTTTCACGAATTTAGCACACACAGGTCTACCAGTCTTCTATGACTCCATTCTATAAAACTAGTTAATCTCTGTAAAGTTAATAAATATACTAACTCTATATTTATTTAATGCAGTTACATATCAACAAAGTTTCTGATTTCAATCATCTAACAAAGTAGATGCTAGCTATATCATTAATCCCATATAGCAATAAAAGAAGAGATGCATTATAGCACCTCTTCTTTTATTATCATATTAATTTCTATGGGCCCTAAACAGTAAAAGTATACAAAATTAGTTAGATATACTAATCAAGATACCTATTAACGGCCTAATTGACCACCCACAACTAAACGTTGGATTTCATTTGTTCCTTCATAGATTTGCATGATTTTCGCATCGCGCAATAATTTTTCTACTGGGAAATCACGAGAATAACCATAGCCTCCAAGCACCTGAATAGCGTCTAAAGCACACTCTACGGCGATGTCCGCAGCATAGCATTTAGCAATCGCCGCTTCACGAGAGAAGTTTTTACCAGTGTAGTATACGTTAAGTGCATTAATAACACCAGCACGAGCCATTTCTGTTTTAATATCCATATCAGCTAATTTAAAATTCAATGCTTGATGTTGGAAAATTGGTTTGCCAAATGTTACACGTTGTTTTGCATAGGCAACGGCTTCATCAAGAGCGCGTTGTGCAATACCAACAGCCATAGCACCTACCATTGGGCGTGCCAAATCGAGTGTTTGCATAGCATAGATAAAGCCACGACCTTCTTTACCTAGCAAATGGCTAGCAGGGATGCGTACGTTATCAAAACGAACATCCGCTGTATCGGACAAACGAATGCCCATTTTATCTTCTTTTTTACCAATGGATACACCTTCACGGTCGCGTTCCACGATGAAAGCAGAAATACCACGAGTACCTTTGGATTTATCAGTTAAAGCAAATACCACAAAGATTTGTGCAAGGCTAGCATTAGTAATGAAACATTTTGTACCATTCAATACATATTCATCGCCATCTTTCACAGCCACAGTGCTACCATTACCTGCATCAGAACCAGCATCAGGTTCTGTTAGGCAGAATGCTGCAAAACCATTGCCCTTCGCACCTGTCAAGTAATCTGCAAAGTATTGTTTTTGTTCATCTGTACCATTCATCAATACTGGTTTCAATGCCAATCCGCTAGCCGCAATACCTGTAGCAAAACCAGCATCAACTTTAGCTAATTCTTCATATACTGCTGCAACTGCATAGTAGGATTGTTCATTCCCGCCGTAACCATCTGGGATTTCCAATGCTGCAAATCCAAGATCAATAGCTTCTTGATATACGTCCATAGGTAATTTACCTGTACGATCACATTCAGCTACAACAGGTTTTAATTTTTGCTCAGCAAAATCTTTTGCTAGATTTACTAATAATTGTTGCTCTTCTTCTAAGATATAACCCATTTGCAAG
>SAAC01000130.1 GCA_009929605.1 Negativicutes bacterium | reverse complement strand
GTAACATCTACGTTACAAAAAATTGGCAAGGAACATGGTATTACCATGGCAGTGGTGACGGTGTCTACCATCAATAATCAGGACCCTGGCAAATACGCGAATAAACTCATTGATTCCTATATCAAGCACGGCGAGAATGGGACTATCGTGTTTTTGCAGGTGCGCGATCAACGGCAATGGTATATTTCCACCGATAAAATATTGAAAGCAAAAATAGATAATCAATACGGCATTGAGTATATCAGTGAATATGTAGTGCCTTTGTTAAAGCAAGGGGATTATAGTGGTGCTTACGAAATGTATGCTACCAAAACGGGTGAACTTGTTTCTTATTATGAAAAAAATGGTGAACCTTGGACTCCGCAAAAGGATTTTAGCCCTGAATCTTTTGGAGTTGCAGGTTTATTAGCAGCCTTTGTGGGATGGTTAACTCGAAAAGGACTCATTAGTTCTATGAGCAATGTGACACCTAATGCAACAGCAGATAATTATATTGATACAAATAGTTTCTCTGTTACAAAGAGTAATGATCAATATATGTATCAATATGTAACTGTGGTGCCGAAACCTAAAAATAATAATCGTGGCGGAGGAGGAATTACATTTAATTCCTCTGACGGTGGCCACGGCGGTGGCGGCGGACGCTATTAATACAAAAATACCTCAGCAATTGATATGAACCCTTAACATTAGGAATCAGTACATTGGCTGAGGTATTTTGTGTTTATCGTAGTCGTATTAATTTTTTTCTTCGGCTTCTTCAGTTTCATCCACTACCGGTGGCACATAGGTAACTAAAATCTTATCGATACGGGTATTATCCATATCCATGATTTCGAAGGTATAATCTTCCCATGTTACTTTATCAGTTTCGCGAGGGATGCGACCGAATAATAGATTTAACAGACCACCCATGGTCTTGTAGAAATCTTCTTCTTCACCAGGGAGTTCTTGATTAATGTGGAAGAATTCCTTGAATTCATCTACGTCGAGGAGACCGTCAACGAGCCAGGAATTATCGGTACGTTGAATGATACGATTTTCTTCCTCTTGAATTTCTTCTTCGCCGGATGGCATGAGCCCTACGATTTCCTCCATAATATCGTGGAGGGTTACAAGTCCGCTAAATCCGCCATATTCATCGAGGACAACTGTTTCGTGAACACCTTCATTACGGAATAAATCGAGCAATTTCATCAAGGTAATGCTTTCAGGAACGAGCAACGGTTCTTTCACACAATTCTTGATGATGGTGGACATAGGCATATCCTCTGGTTGTTGCATGTGTTGCACTAGCACGTCCGCAACGGTGATGAGGCCTTTCAATTCGTCCAGGGAATCTTCGCCCACAGGGATGCGGTAATGATTGGCATTCTTGAGGACATCCATGATTTCCTCGTCCGTGCCGTTCAAATCAATCCATTTCAATTGCGTGCGCGGCGTCATAACGTCGGCTGCATTCATGTCCGCCAGGTGAAAGATATTTTCAACCATGATTGGCTCTTCTTCTTCGTAAGCGCCGAGGGCCACGCCGTCGGTGAGCATTTTGTTGATTTCAGATTCCGTAACAGGGGCTTCTTCTTTTATTTTTACGCCTAGAATTTTTAATAGGAAATCCGTGGAATAGCCCAAAAATACAACGATGGGTTTTAAACTCACAGATAACCAATAAATTGGTTTCGCCACGAGCACCGCGATGGATTCAGGGGAATTGAGGGCCAATCGTTTTGGCACCAATTCGCCGATGACCAAGGACAGGTAAGTAATGATGGCTACGATGATGAAAGAACTAGCTGATGCAGCGTAGGTGGCCATACTTGGGAACGCAGATACCAATACCTCCTCTAACGGACCTGAGAAGGTCGCACCAGAGTACAAACCAGTTAAAATACCGACGAGGGTAATACCGATTTGAATGGTAGAAAACATTTGGTTTGGATTCTCCGCTAATTCAAAGGCCTTTTTTGCTCTTTCATTACCATCCTTTGCCATCTCCTCCAATTTGCGTTTCCGCGCATTGACGATGGCTAGCTCTGTCATGGAAAATAATCCATTCGCAACAATGAGGGCAATAATAATAATAAAATCTAGGGTCAGGTCACTATCCATGTGAATTTGTTTCTCCTTTTTACTCTGTAGATGCCTCTTGTAAAAGCACAGATAACAAACATCTACTATCTCTTTATTATTCTAAAGAGTTTTAGTGTTCATTTCAAGTAAATTCCTCTATTTTCTGCTATAATAAAGTATTATGAATATAAACGCTAACTCGTAGCGTTTACTAGAACGGAGAGTAAGAAATGAAACAAATACATGGCATTGTAGATGCTAAATTAATTCAATCGATACGACAGTCTCTAAAGGAAAAATATGGACAGGATCAACATATTCAGCAAATCATCGAGGAAATCGGTACGGATGAGGGATTAACTCGTGACGAGTTACAGGTGGTATATCAAGCCTACTTGGAGGTTAAGGAACGTTTGTATTACACGTCCCTTTTGAATAATTTGTGGAATCAGATTGAGGATATTCAGGACCGTATGGCCCTCCTTCATGTGTATGAATCACTGGAACAGGATTTATCACAAGATGCACCAATTGCGCCTAATAAATCTAATACGCCAAATACATTACATGCACCGAATATGCAAAATGCACCAAGTACATCGAATGTAATTGATCCC
>SAAC01000039.1 GCA_009929605.1 Negativicutes bacterium | reverse complement strand
TTGGCTTGTGGTAATAAAAGTTTTTATGACCACCTATAAATGCGTTCTATTTTTCTTGAATAGGGAAACACAGTATAATAGAAATATAGATGCAGAGCCAAATTTTGTGAGTTAAGAAATTGGTTTTCTGAGTGTCATTTAATGACTTTCATAGGATCAAATTACTTATAATAGGTAGTAAATAATTGCTGATATCTGTTGGCTGATTCATTTACTACCTATTGCATTTATAATTAGTTGAATCATTATTATTTTAGTATGTATGAAAGGATGCAACATGGCTAAATTAGTGAAAGCTGCGCAAGCTGGCTTCGACGAAAAAAATGATGCATTAGTAACGGTTGAACCGATTGCTAGCGGCATCGAACTTGAATTGACTTCCAAAGTTATGCGTCAATACGGCGAACAAATCAAAGAATTGATTTTGAACACAGTAAAAGAATCTGGGTTCGATGGTGTTAAATTAACTGTAGCCGACAAAAATGCTTGGGACTACACAATTAAAGCCCGCGTATTGGGTGCCTTGGAAAGGGGGAGTAAAGCATAATGAATGCATTAACTGAAGCAGCTAAAAAACGTTTGTCTCGTTCTATGATGTTCGTACCAGGCAATACTCCTAAAATGATCAACAGTGCTGATATCCACGGTTCTGATAGTATCATGTTCGATATCGAAGACTCCGTAGCTATCACTGAAAAAGATACAGCTCGTCTATTGACAGCAGAAGCTTTGAAATCCCGCACTTTCAGAGCAGAGACAGTAGTTCGTATTAACCATCCAACTCAAACACCATTTGGTTATGATGATATGGATGTTATTATTCCTGCAAAACCTGATTTGATTCGTTTACCTAAAACTGAAGACGTATCCGAAGTTGAAATCGTAGCAAAAAAAATTGAAGAAGTAGAAAAAGCTAATGGTTGGGAAGAAGGTACAATCAATATTATCGTTGCTATCGAATCCGTTAAAGGTTTGTACAACGTTCGTGAAATTTGTGCTGGCCCTCGCGTAGTTGGTATCGCTCTTGGTGCCGAAGACTATCGTGCAGACATCCGTACGGGTAAATCCAAACCAGCTGTAGAACTGTTGTTTGCTCGTCAAACTATTCTTCATGCAGCTCGTGAAGCTGGTATCCGTTGCGTAGATACAGTATTCTCCGACGTAAAAGATCCAGAAGGATTCAAGGAAGAAGTAGCTTTCATAAAATCCCTTGGTTTCGATGGTAAGTCTTGTATTCACCCTAGCCAAATTAAAATGGTACATGAAATCTTCACACCAGATGAAAAAGAAATTGCTCACTCTGTGAAAGTATTGAACAGCTATGCTGACGCATTGCGCAACAACAAAGGCGTTATTAGTGTAGACGGTAAAATGATTGACGGTCCTATCGTAGTTCGTGCACAACGTGTTGTTGATAAAGCTCGTGCAGCAGGTATTAAAGTTGAATTAGAGGAAGGAGCAGAATACGATGTTAAATAAAGTAGGGTGCGATATTCCAACAAATATTCCAGCATTAGAAGGTCGTGAAGTATACCAAGGTGAATTTGCTATTGAAGCAAAAGCATCCCGTGCAGGTAAACCAGTTCACACAACTCGTGTTGGTGACAATAAAATCTTGGCTTCCATCGATGAAGCAATCGAAAAAGCAGGCGTAAAAGATGGTATGACATTATCTTTCCACCATCATTTCCGCAATGGCGATTATGTTATGAAAATGGTTATGGAACGTATCCAAGCAAAAGGTATCAAAGATATCACAATCGCTTCCAGTTCCTTGTCCCCATGTCATGAATTTTTGGTTGAAATGATCCAAGATGGTACTGTAACAGCTATTGAAACATCTGGTCTTCGTGATCGTTTGGGTAAATTCTTGACACAAAATCCTGGCGTGTTAAAACGCCCTGTAGTGATTCGTTCTCATGGTGGTCGTGCTCGTGCTATTGAATGTGGCGAAGTTCATATCGATGTAGCATTCATGGGTGCTCCTACTGCAGATCCTCGTGGTAACTGCACAGGTATGATGGGTAAATCTGCATGTGGTGCTATGGGTTATGCTATGGTTGATGCAAAATATGCTGATAAAACTGTAGTTATCACTGATAACTTGGTTGACTATGTATATCCATACTCCGTTCCTCAAACTGATGTAGACTACGTAGTTGTAGTTGATGAAATTGGTGATCCAGCTGGTATTGCATCCGGTGCTGTTGGTTTCACTAAAAACCCTATTCAAATTAAAATCGCTGAATTAGCTGGCGAATTTTTGGATCAAGCGGATATCATTCGTGAAGGCTTTGTATTCCAATTAGGTGCTGGTGGTGCTCCATTGACTGTGGCTAAATTCATCGCTGAAAAACTTCGCAAACGTGGTGAAACTGCTGGTTTTGCTATTGGTGGTGCTACAGGTGTTCTTAGCGGTATGCTTGAAGAAGGCTTGATTAAAGCTATCTATGACACTCAAACATTCGACACTACTGCAGCAGCATCCTTGCATGCTAACCCTGCACATATCGAAATGAGCGCTTCTATGTACGCGAACCCTTGGACAGATTGCACAACTAACTACTTAGACGTAGTTTTCTTGGGCGCTACTGAAATCGACGTTGACTTCAACGTAAACGTTATGACTGACTCCAATGGTGTATTGATGGGCGCTTCTGGCGGTCACTCCGATACAGCAGCTGGTGCAAAATGCACAGTTATCACTTGCCCATTGATTCGTGGTCGTTTGCCAATGATTCGTGACAAAGTATCCACAGTAATCACTCCTGGTACTTCCGTTGACGTATTGGTAACTGAATACGGTATCGCTATCAATCCAGCTCGTCAAGACTTGGTTGAAAAATTTGCAGACAGCAACTTGCCAATTTACACAATTCAAGAATTGCAACAAATGGCATATGATCTTGTAGGTAAACCACAAGATATTCCTGTGTCCGACAAAGACGAAGATATCGTGGCTATCGTTGAATACCGCGATGGTACTATTTTGGACGTTGTTCGTAAACCTTTATAAGGTGTAACGGCAATACGGTATCTGCGATAACGCTAGAATTGCTTAACTCCCCGTTGGGTGAGTGCTGATACAAACACCCCGTGCTCCGGATTTGGCTCTCTACACTGAAGTGTAAAGTTCGCCAAGCCCCGGAACACGGGGTGTTTTGGTATTGGATGTAATGTACGGCTAGGGGGAGTTAAGGCAATTCTGGGTTATCTCCGAGGTGTTTTGCGGTGACGCGCTGATAGGGGGTTCACGGTTTACGCACGACGTCATGAACGGTAGCGCGCGGTATTCTACGAGTCGCACTCTAGGTGGGTGAAATGGTTCTAGGCGGGGCCTCGTCCCCAAAGGGGACATGGGCCCCACCGTGAACCATTTCGTATTGAACGGGACACTGACGATATTTACGGCAAAGGATTGTAGGTGTACTTCGCTCCCTGCGGTCGCATTATCTATCGGGCATGCCTCGACCCTAGACGGGTCATAGGCTCAGTTCGACGATAGCGCTATTTTGGTACGGTGCCCTCGGCTAGCGAAGCTAGCCATTGGGTTAGCTTCTGCTATAGTGCTGATAGGTTAGTGTGCCTCGGCCCTAAACGGGCCATTGACTCAGTTCTACAATAGCGGTGTTTATTTATTTCGTGTATAATTATACTTATAGAATGTAAAATGATGGAATTGCTGGGCTTAAGTAGTTAGTAGTATGAGGCAAGAGGAGGGCTTGTTTTGGAGGCTTGGAAACGTACGGTATACATATCCTTCTTGTGTACGTTTTGTACATCCTTTGGGGTGAGTCAATTATCACCAATCTTACCATTATATTTTCATGAGATGGGTGTAGAGTCTGCAGAGGAGTTAGCTCGTTGGGCTGGCTTGGCCACGGGTGTTACTTATTTGGTGGTTTGTTTGTCGGCTCCATTTTGGGGGCGGATGGCTGATAAGCATGGCCGAAAGATTACGTTGATTCGATCAAGCTTTGGTATGGCTATATGTAATTTTATCATTGCTTTTCAACATACCCCAGAAGGTGTTGTATTTATGCGTTTGATTCAAGGGTTAGTAAGTGGCTTTTATACAGCATGTATTACGTTAATTGCTACGGAAACGCCATTGGATCATACGGGATGGGCATTGGGATTGCTTGCTTCAGCCCAATTAAGTGGTAGTTTGGTAGGTCCATTAATAGGGGGCTATATTGCGGATGAAATTGGTATCCGTAATGATTTTATTCTTGTAGGCTGTTTGATGCTCATTGCATTTATTTTGTCATATTTATTTATACATGAAAACTATGTTCCTAATAAGGATAAGGTGACATTAACTTTTAAACAGTTGAAAGTGGCCTTACCAGAGTTTGATGCCATAGTGGCATTGTGTATTACGTCTTTTATTTATGCCATTTGTATTATGTCCCTGCAACCAATTATTGCGGTATATATTAAGGGCATTGTACCACCAGAAACGGAAAACCTTGGATTTATTGCCGGGGCTGTTTTTTCTATGATGGGCCTAGCGCAATTAGTAAGTAGTTCTCCCATAGGCGGATTAGTTGATCGTATTGGGGCTCGAAAGGTTTTAATCACGAGTTTGATTTATGTGGGGGTATTAAATATTCCTCAAGCTTATGTAACCGATGTGTATCAATTGGCAGCCGTTCGATTCTTGCAAGGTTTAGGCCTTGGCGGCATGTTGCCGGCGTTGAATACGTTTTTGGCATCAAAAATTGATAAAGCATTGTCAGGCCAGGTATTTGCCTACAATCAGTCATGTCAATTCTTTGGCTATTTTATCGGTGCTGTTTGTGGATCGAATCTGATGGCTCTTTTAGGGTTTACCACATTGTTCTGGGCATCAGGTCTGTTGTTCATTGTGGCTGCTATCTGGGTAGCGTTTAAATTAAAATAGAAAAAGGGTGTTAGCCTTAGATGTATGTCATCGTAAGCTAATACCCTTTTATAGTTTTAGAGTTTTTTTACATCCGGTACTTTGCCCGGATTAGCATCAAAGTCTAACTCATGATTAACCTTGGCGGCTGGTGGTTTGACTTGAAGGTCTGGGAATTGCCATTGCAGTTGTTTAATTTCCCAGTCGAATTTGGCACTGTCCGAGCGAAGATAGAAGATTTGTTTATTAATATCATCAATCATGCTACCGTGCATGTTGCTACGACCTTCGAGATTGGTAATGCGACTTTCATAACTGTATACATCACTCGTGTCATGGTCTAGCGCATGTTGATCTAGCAAAGCCACTATCATCACTTGTTGATATATGACGACGCCGGCAAGGATTAATATAGCAATCCAGAGCGGTGTCGTTTTTGCTTTCAAAAGGGCCCGCAATTTTGATGCGAGCCCGTTGTTTTGAATCATTAGTTTTGTTCCTCAGGATGGAAACCAGGTAATGGTAATTTAGAATTAACAAAATCAAGCCATAAACGAGAAGCGTGGGAAAGGTAGTGACCTTTTTTCCAGATAACATACAATGTATGTGTAATTTCTGGAACGAGTGGACGTACTACAACTTTGGAACCTACTTCAGTATTCTCTCCTTCAGTAGGACAGAGACGACTTGGTAATATAGCGATAGCCAAATCAGCAGATACAGTTTGTAACATCAAATCGCGTTGGCTCGTCTCAAATACGATATGAGGTTGGAACCCAGCATGTTTGCAAGCTTTAATGATTTCATCATGTAAATTGAAATCATCCTTGTGTAATACAAAGGCTTCTTCTGAAAGTTGTTCTAGTCTTAATTCTTTTTCTTTTGCTAGAGAACTACTCTTTGGCAAGATTACAGCTAAAGGATCGCTAGTAAGATAGAAAAATTCGAATTCTTTTGGATTTGGTCTTGTACAAATGATACCAATATCAATCAAACCTTCTTGGACACTAATTTCAACCTTCTTGGAGCCTTGCTCGTATAATTCTAATTCAATTTGAGGATATACCTTTTTGAACTCACCTAATAGCTGCGCAAAAATTGGTGCATCAGTGATTGGAGGAATACCAATTCTGATAGAACCTTGCTCTAATCTAAATTCATTTTCAAAATCAGTTTTTAAGTGTTCGAACATGAATACTACACGTTTAGCATGAGTAAGGAAAATGGTACCACCATCAGTCAATTCCACAGATTTAGCATTACGCATAAAGAGCACTACCCCTAGTTCGTCTTCTAAGGCTTTAATAGTACGGCTGATGGCTGATTGTGAAATGTGTAAGTTGCGAGCGGCTTTACTGAAACTCTTTTGGTCAGCAACTTCAACAAAATATTTTAAATGGTGAAAATCCATAGGACACCCCCTGAAACATAACTACGGGTTATAAGTAATCTGAGCGCATAAATGAGAACCAATATTACTTAACATTACTTAATTGCAATTAACCATGATTAAATGTAAATCATAAGTCGCGGAATTGGCAAGGCTTCGACCCTTGTTTGTATTGCAACTACAGGCCTTGAAAGTTTATAATTAAGGTACAAGGCTGTATCAAGTTATGATATTAGGAATTATAGGTTGTGCTCCATTAAACTAGCACAAAACAATATAATGCTAATAATATATAACATATATATTATTGCATTATTTTGCGATGTGCGCAAGTTTGTAATGGTTATTATTCCTATACATTATAATAGGTTAAGCAAGTGTACTTTATTTTGCTTTATGTTTAAGGAGGCAATAATCACATGAGTCGTAAATTTAAAACTATGGACGGCAACCAAGCGGCTGCTCACGTATCTTATGGTTTTACAGAAGTGGCAGCGATTTACCCAATCACTCCATCTTCTCCAATGCCAGAACACGTTGACGAATGGTCTGCATCTGGTCGTAAAAACATCTTCGGTAACACAGTTCAAGTTGTAGAAATGCAATCTGAAGCTGCTGCTGCTGCCGCAGTTCACGGTTCCTTACAAGCAGGCGCTTTAACAACTACTTTCACATCTTCCCAAGGTTTGTTATTGATGCTTCCTAACTTGTACAAAGTAGCTGGTGAATTACTTCCAGGTGTATTCCAAGTTGCTGCTCGTGCATTAGCTGCACATGCTTTGGCGATCTTCGGTGACCACCAAGACGTTATGGCTGCTCGTGCAACTGGCTGTGCTATGTTAGCTGAATCTTCCGTACAAGAAGTTATGGACTTGAGCGCAGTAGCACATTTAACAGCTATCAAAACTCGTGTACCTTTCATCAACTTCTTCGACGGTTTCCGTACTTCCCACGAAATTCAAAAAATTCAAATTTGGGATTATGAAGATTTAAAACCATTAGTAGATATGGAAGCAGTTCAAGCGTTCCGTGAACGTGCATTGAATCCAGATGCTCCTGTAACTCGTGGTACTGCAGAAAACCCTGACGTTTACTTCCAACATCGTGAAGCATCCAACAAATTCTACTTAGCTCTTCCAGACGTTGTAGAACATTACATGGGCGAAGTTAACAAATTGGCTGGTACTAACTACCAATTGTTCAATTACATCGGTGCTCCTGATGCTACTGACGTAATCGTAACTATGGGTTCTTCCGCACAAGTAGTAGAATCTACTGTTGATTACTTAAACAAATTGGGCCGCAAAGTTGGTTTCATCAACGTTCATTTGTTCCGCCCATTTGCTACTGATCGTTTGTTAAAAGCACTTCCTAAAACTGTTGAACGCATTGCAGTTCTTGACCGTACAAAAGAACCAGGCGCATTAGCTGAACCATTGTTCTTAGACGTTCAAGCAGCAGTTGTTGATGGTGGTTTGAATGTAAAAGTTATCGCTGGTCGTTATGGCTTGTCCTCCAAAGATATCATCCCTGCAGATGTTGTTGCAGTATTTGATAACTTGGCTTCTGAAAGCGGTAAAAAATTCTTCACATTGGGTATCAATGATGATGTTACATTCTTATCCTTGGAACGCGCTCAAGGTGTAGACGTTCATACTGAAGGCTTATCCGAATGTAAATTCTGGGGCTTCGGTTCTGACGGTACTGTTGGTGCGAACAAATCTGCTATCAAAATCATCGGTGACCACACTGATTTGTATGCACAAGCATACTTCGATTATGACTCCAAAAAATCTGGTGGCGTAACAATGTCTCACCTTCGTTTTGGTAAACACCCAATCAACTTACCTTACTTGATTACTGAACCTCAATTCGTTGCATGTCATCGTCAATCCTATGTACATGACTACGATTTGATTCGTGGTATCAAAAAAGGTGGTACATTCTTATTGAACTGTACTTGGACTCCAGAAGAATTGACAGAACATTTACCTGCTAAATTACGTCGCGAAATTGCTGAAAAAGAATTGAATTTCTACATCATCAATGCTGCGAAAATCGCTTCCGAAATCGGTTTGGGCGGTCGTATCAACATGGTAACTCAAGCTGCATTCTTCAAATTGACTGAAATCATCCCTGTTGATGAAGCAATCAAATACTTGAAAGATTCCGTAGTAACTTCTTATGGTAAAAAAGGTCAAAATATCGTTGACATGAACAATGCTGCTATCGACGCTGGTGTTGATGCACTTGTAAAAGTTGACGTTCCTGCAGACTGGAAAAATGCTGTAGAAGAAGGTACTAAAGCAACTAAACCTGGTTGCGAAACTTGCCCATCTTTCGTACAAAATATTGCACAACCAATCAATGCACAAGCTGGTTATGATTTACCTGTATCCACATTTGAAGGTTACGAAGATGGTACATTACCTGCAGGTACTGCAGCTTACGAAAAACGCGGTGCTGCATTATTCGTTCCAAAATGGTTGCCTGAAAACTGTATCCAATGTAACCAATGTTCCATCGTGTGTCCACATGCTACAATTCGTCCTATCTTAGCGACAGAAGAAGAAGTAGCAGCAGCTCCTGCACACTTCGACACTATCGATGCACTTGGTGCTAAAGATCTTAAATTCCGCATCGCAGTATCCCCATTGGACTGCTTAGGTTGCGGTAACTGTGTTGACATTTGTCCATCCCCTAAAGGTAAAGCTATCGTAATGACTTCCATCGACAGCGAAATCGAACAAGCAGAAGCATGGGCATATGGTGTAGCTCTTCCTACAAAAGCTAACCCAATGAAAAAAGACACAGTTAAAGGTTCCCAATTTGAAAAACCATTATTCGAATTCTCCGGCGCTTGCGCAGGTTGTGGTGAAACTCCTTACGCTAAATTGATTACTCAATTGTTCGGCGATCGTATGATGATTGCGAATGCTACTGGTTGTTCCTCTATCTGGGGTGCTTCCATGCCAGCTTCTCCATACACAACTAACCAACAAGGTCAAGGTCCTTCTTGGGCAAACTCCTTGTTCGAAGATAATGCTGAATACGGCTATGGTATGTACATCGGTACTAAAAAAGTTCGTGAGCAATTAGTGGCAACTGCTGTAGCAGCTGCAGCTACTGCAACTGGCGAATTGAAAGCAGCTCTTGAAGATTGGGCAGAAAAAGCTCAACAAGGTGCTGGTTCTCGTGACCGTGTAAATCGTTTGTTAGCAGCAATCGAAGCTGAAGGTGCTACAACTCCTGAACTTCAAGAAATCGTTGCTAAAAAACAATACTTGGTTAAACGTTCCCACTGGATCTTCGGTGGTGACGGTTGGGCATACGATATCGGCTTCGGCGGTGTTGACCATGTATTAGCTTCTGGCGAAGACGTTAACATTTTCGTATTCGATACTGAAGTATACTCCAACACTGGTGGTCAAGCGTCTAAATCTACAAACGTAGCAGCAGTTGCTCAATTCGCAGCTTCTGGTAAACGTACTAAGAAAAAAGACCTTGGCATGATGGCAATGTCCTATGGTTATGTATACGTAGCTCAAATCGCTATGGGTGCAGACAAAAACCAAATGATGAAAGCTATCACAGAAGCAGAAGCTTATCCAGGTCCTTCCTTGATCATCGCTTACAGCCCATGTATCAACCATGGTATTAAAGCTGGTATGGGTAAAGCTCAAGAAGAACAACGCAAAGCAGTTGCAGCTGGTTACTGGGATCTTTACAGATACAATCCTGCTCTTAAAGAACAAGGTAAAAATCCATTCTCCTTGGATTCCAAAGAACCAACTGAATCTTTCCAAGACTTCTTGAAAGGCGAAGTACGTTACGCATCCTTGGCTAAAGCAGCTCCAGATGTTGCTGAAGAATTGTTCGCTAAAACAGAACAAGATGCTAAAGAACGTCGCTTAAGCTATGTACGCTTACAAAAAGGTTTTGAAGACGTAAAATAATTCAACTAAATATAGGCTAGGTGAGTTGGCAACAACTCTCTAGTGATATCTACGAATTAGATACGTTCTAATAGAAAAGGTGTCCTCGAAAGAGGGCACCTTTTTTGGTATAATAAACGTATAATGCTTAGAATGTATGATTTAGGATGTGTATATAGAGTAGGAGAGGTTTATGAAACGTAAATATTTGTTAGGTCTTATAACATTACTCGTAACAACTTCATTTGCAGGGGCGCCACGGAGTTTCGCAGCTGATGCAGTGGTAGCAACAACATCTCAAGTTACTAAATCAACGATCCAACAGGGAGTACAAAGAATGAGTGAAGACACAAAGAAAGATCTCTCCAAGAAGCACGATAATTTCTATTGGTTAGGACAAATCAATAAGGCATCTATCATCATCAACACTGATGAAGGTTTATTAGACAAGAAATATAGTGCTGATTTTGCGAAGGCGTTGCAAACAGTTATTCATAATGGTAATTTATTTACAGGCCTTTGCGACAGGATTTGAACGTGATTATGAACGCATTGATCATATGTATGACCATATTAATCGCAGCCCTATGGGATCCATGGTATTAAATGGTACAGGTTGGTCACTCAATCGTGAACGCATGGCGAGTTACTTAGGATTTGATAGTGTTTTGACAACTCCTATGATGCAACGCAACTGTATACATTAGAATACCCTGTAGAGGCGGCTGGTGTGGTAACACCGATTGCTATTCGTGTGGGCAATTTTATTGAGGATTTGATGACTCAATATGCGCAACCACATCCATGGATTCTCTTACAAGAAGGGGGCAAGAATACCTATGTATCCAGTGCGATGCCACAAAAACGTAATCCTAGTATTTTGAATAATACGCGTATGGATGCATCTACTATTGTAGGTGATGCACAAGGTGCTATTATTCGTACCCATAATACGACTCCTGGACTTATTGACTCCCGCAGTCCATTAACCGTGGAAATGGTCCGCGATACAGCAAAATTGCTAGATCAATTTGATGAGGTACTACAGGCTTTACAAATCGATCCAGTTCGGGCAGAACAAGAACTGAACCTAGATTGGACAGCCTCTCAAGAATTAGCAGATACATTGATGCGTGATTACGATATTCCATTCCGCGTTGGTCATCACGTGGCCTCCGATATGGTAACGGTGGCGCGTGCCAACGATTACCATCCAACAGATTTCCCATATGCTGAAATTCAACGAATTTACGCTGAGGATATTGCCCATGCAGATATTTCTGAGGCTCCTCGTACTTTCCCTCTTAGTGAAAGCCAATTTAGAGAGGTCCTCAACCCACGCCGCATTGTAGAACGCCGTGCTACCAAAGGTGGTCCACAACCAGCTGAGGTGGATCGCATGATTCGTGAAAGCAAAGCACAAGTGGCGAAACAAGAACAAACAACTGCAAAACGTACGGAACAGATCAAATCTAGTTTGGAACGATTGGAACGAGATTTCCAAGCCTATTTGAAATAACTGAACAGACCTTGCAAAGCTATTTGAATTAACTCTGCAATATTCCTGACACTACTTGAAGTAAGTAGAATGATATACCCCTGATATAATATAGAAATTGAGGACATAATGAGCAAAGATGATCAACAACAAGAGATTTACCGTGAATTGGGCTACACCTCCCAACCGTTTCCCTATACTACGCCAACTTATTTAGAAGCCCATGCTCGTTTGTTGGGATTAACACCACCACCTGCTAAAACGGCTCGCGTATTGGAGCTAGGGTCTACCTTTGGTGGGAATATTATCTCTCAAGCGGTGTATCATCCTGAGGCGACTTTCACAGGCGTGGAATTGTCTACGAGTCAAGTGGAACAAGGGCAAGCTATCATTGCTGAAATGGGACTAAATAATGTACAACTCGTGCAAAAGGATATTCTTGATATTGACGCAGATTTTGGACAATTTGATTACATCATCGCTCATGGTACGTATTCCTGGGTAAACGACGATGTGAAAGATGCCATGCTCCGCGTGATTTCAGAAAATCTAGTAGATAATGGCATCGCCTATGTATCCTATAATACGTATCCTGGGTGGCATACGATGGAGGAAGTACGTCAGCTCATGTTGTTCGCCAATAAATCTCGCCCTGAGCTCAGCCATGGTGATAAGGTGAAACGTGGCAAATACGTGGCCAGTGTGGTAGGTGCTCAAATTCTCAATTATGATGATTTGCAAAAGAAAAATGCTAAATTCTTAAATGCCCTTCGCCAAACTGTGCAGAAACATGATTACTATGTAGGTCATGATCATTTGGAACCCAATAATGACCCTGTGTATTTCCATCAATTTGTTGACCATTTAGCGGAACACGGCTTGAGCTATGTGTGCGATGCGGATTTAACATTGTCCATGGTAAAACGCTTGGACAGTGTGCTAGCTGAAAAATTAGTATCCTTGAATCCTGTTGCGGGCGAATTGATGAACGGCTCAGTCTGCCAAATCGGTGCGGATGGTGTGGCCAATCAAGTGGTATTAGAGCAATATGTGGACTTCGTTCTGGATACGCAATTTAGAAAATCCATTATTTGTAAAAATAGCGCTGTAGAAAGCGTTAATTATGCGATTAGCGATACATTTAATGGTATATCCATTGATGATGAGACTAGTAGTACTGTTACTCCAACGGATAATGACCTTGTGAAAGCTGTCATGGATGAGTTCTATTACGACATCCTCTTTGAGGAAAAATTCCTTGGTTCCTTCGAGGATCAAGTTGTGAAATCTGTATTCCATGCGTTGATGCAAGGGCACCAAACTTTCACCATGGCGGAGGCTATGGCCCTTTTGAAAGCTGACATGAAATCCAAAAGCCAAACGGTAGAGGCTATGCATGAGGAGAATTTGTATCAAATGGTGCTAGACCATATGATTCGTGGGGGCATTCGATTTGCTTTCACCAAGGTGGAAAAACCGAAATACGTGGATAACAAATCCTATGTGCCTGAGCGTTTTGTTACGTTCGTGAAATCCGTGGTGAACGGCGCGGCTAAAGGGTTTATGTATCCGGGCACGCCATACAACGAGGCCATCGGTGATGTAACCGAGGAGGACCTTAGTTTTATGACATTGTTGAAAGAACCAAAAACCAAGACGGAGTTGAAAAAGGAGATCATTGCAACTGCATTCGGTGATGGCAGTGGTAATCCGAAAAACTATGAGGCTATGGCTGAGGAGTATTACAAAGCATTGGTGAATCGCATGGAATTATTTGGGTTCTTAGAAAATAAATAGAGGATGACAATTAGTAATTGGATGTACTAGCTGTAGAAAATTTGAGTAGTAATAAATTATTAGGTGAAATGATGCGTAGAAAAGATAGAGAATTACCTGTTGAATTAATCCCAGAGGTGATGGAACAAGCGTTATTTGGCACATTAGCTACTGTAAATAAGGACGGCGTTCCGTATTCTTTGCCAATTAGCTATGTATATGATGGCAAAGCTGTGTATGTACATGGCACCACAACGGGTCAAAAAATCGATAACATCATGGCAAATCCAAATGTATCATTTAGCGTGGTCACTGATGTGGAAACATTGCCAGATAAATTTAGTACGAAATATAAAAGTGTTATAATCCGTAAATTGTAGAATGAAATTGAACACTAAAACTAAATAAAAAGATCCATAGGATTGCATCAATGGTAAAATTAAGTTACGACACAAAATTAACCGGA
>SAAC01000129.1 GCA_009929605.1 Negativicutes bacterium | reverse complement strand
GTGGGGCTAGAGGAGGTCGTAGATGACACAATTGATAGCATCCAACCAACTGACACTGACTAATATCATTGACGGCAAAACTCCTTATGTACATTGGGCATATTCTGACAACGCTGATGGTACAGGACTTACCACATCTGACAATGGTCAGCGGTATATCGGTCAGTATACGGACTATACGCAGACTGATAGTACGGACAAGACAAAGTATCGTTGGTCTGACCGATGGGCGAGATTAAAGCTAGAAGACAACCTTTTGCTCAATAGCTCTTTTAACCAAAACTTGGACAAATGGCAAAATTACGGAGCGACTATAGTTGAAGGTAAAGCGAAAATTATAGGAGAATTTAATAAAACTAAGGCTATTTATCAAAGCATACAGTCTCAGCTAGCTAATGACGATGTTACTCAAGTATACATAGCATCATTCTCAGTTAAGGTCACTAATTATATAGCTGGCTCTGTAAATCCATTTCTTGCACTTTATATAGATGGAGTGAAGAACGACAGCAACAATACGTGGTATGGTGCAACCTCTTTGACACCTGGTCATTTCCATGTAGTCAATAATAAAGGAGTTGTACAATTTTCAACTACCTTTAGGATAGCCGTACCTCGAAACCAGATGAAGTCTCTTAAATTCTTTATCTACGCAAGGGATTTCACAGGGGAGGTGGAGTTTGAAAAAGCGTCACTCAGACGTGGAAATATTGATTTAGGTTGGCAAGCCTCTCCAGAAGATGTCAAAAACCAAATCGACTCCAAAGCAGACCAAGCGTTGACTGAACAGCAATTAAATCTATTGACTGAAAAGGCTCAACAAATTCAAGTTGAGTTAGAAGCAAAAGTAGCAATGGAAACTCTAAGTGACCTTGAGCGTGCTTATAAGGCATATGTTGAAGCTAATGATAAAGCGGTAGCAAAATCACAGGCTGATTTGATTGAAGCTGGCAGACGAGTTGATGCAATGGTTGAAACGCTTGGTGGATTATCTAAGACTAAAACATTCATTGAAACCTACATTAAGGAAGCTGATGAAGGAATAATCATAGGGACGAAAGATAATGTTTCGCAGATTCGAATTACCTATGACCGAATTGCTATGTATTCTGCTGGTAAAGAAGTCATGTATATAAGCCAAGGTGTCATCCATATCGACAATGGTGTATTTACAAAATCACTCCAAATTGGAAGATTTAGAACTGAACAGCATCAAACTAACCTTGACATAAATGTATGTCGCTATGTAGGGTAGAAAGGAAGGTATCAAATGGCAAAATTTAGTGGTGCAAGCGGTTCGCTATATTTAAATGTATATATTGGACCAGGAGCACCGAATTACGCAGATAATACAACTGTCGTCAATTGGCGAATGACGGTAAGTCGTACAGGCGCATACTACACATACAACGAAAATGGAGATAGTACCCTCAGTCTTGACCTAAATGGGGGTAGAGTGCATACATCAAACCCGAGATGGCACACGTCGGGTGAAGAATTTCAAATGGCTAGTGGTTCAACTACGGTTGGTCACAATGCAGACGGTACTAAGAGCTTCTGGTTTTCAGCGACGTTCAACCCCAACAACGGTTTGCACGGAGCTATCACAGTATCAGGAAATATTACTCTACAAACTATTCCTCGTTCTAGCTCAATTTCATTTTCAACAGGTACAATTGGAAGTCCTCTTGCTATTACTATCAATAGAGCTTCTACTTCATTTACTCATACTTTGAGATGGACATGGGGAAGTCGTTCAGGAACGATAGCATCTGGATTAACTACTTCAGCTTCATGGACAATTCCTATGGATTTTTGTAACGAGTTGCCAAACAATGTTTCAGGAACTGGAACTATATATGTTGATACTTATTCAGGCTCAACTAAAATTGGAACTCAATCTAAGCAATTTACGGCAAATGTTCCAAGTTCAGTCATTCCAACTTTCACAGGAATTACATTAGATGACCAAAATGCGATTGCTAAAGCCTTGATAACTGGAAATACTTTCGTCCAAATCATGTCAAATATTAAAGTAACCTTTAATGGCGCATCAGGAATTTATAATTCTACTATAAAGGGATTTAGAGCGGAAGTTTTGAATAGGGATATAATTCTTACCTCAAATGGCGGAACTCTAGGTCCAATGAATTTTAATGGAACTGCTACTATTAGAGCCTCAGTTACTGATAGCCGAGGAAGAGTTAGTGCTACGAAAGATGTGACTATCACATTACTGGAATATTATGCTCCCGTAGTATCAATTCAAGTTCTAAGAACTCGGGAAAATCCTAATACTCTTCAGGTTCTGCGAACGATTAAAGTCGCTCCTTTGACTTTTAATAGTGTAAATAAGAATAGCACTAAATTAGTATTTGAAGTTGCTCCATTAGGAAGTACCTCATTCGTCACTGATACTGGTTCAGCTGGAGGAGAATGGACTACGATATTCACGTTGACTAACAGCGAAGCGAATTTAGGAGGAACTTACGATTCAACTTCATCCTGGACGGTACGAGCTAAACTCAGTGATAAGTTCACCAGCTCAAATCCTACTGTTGCTTCAGCTACTGTAGGAACTGAGAAAGTGATTAATGCTTATGACAAGGATGGAAGATTCGGCGTAGGAAAAATTCCTGAATTAGGTCCCGCAGGGTCGTTGGATGCAGTAGGGAATATCTATGCAGACGGGAAGCAGATACAGCAATATCAGTTGACTTCCAATATTGGAGGAGGATTGCCTAATTCCTTTGCTCACGTT
>SAAC01000128.1 GCA_009929605.1 Negativicutes bacterium | reverse complement strand
ATCCATTACTTCATCGAAGCCGGACTCTTCTAGTAAGAAGGATGTTCCCATCACGTCTTCTATTGTATCTTCTATGACGTCTTGAATGATTTCGTTAATCGCATCATGTACTGCTTTAGTCCTGGGATCTATTTCAAAGTTAACAGGTTCCTGAAAGGACTTTTCTTCTTTATAGTTTTCCTTCACAAGTATTACCCTCAGTGAAGAAACTTACTGGTGCCCAAAAACTACCATAAGCCATAATGGGTGAGACTAAAAACATATCCCCACGTTTTGCAAATACATTTGCTTTATATTTTGTGTGGTCTTGTATATAGTAAGCCTCGCATTTGATATCCTTTGGTCCCAAAGAGGTACAACCGGAAAGAAGTGCAACTGCTAGGACTAAAAATAAATTTTTCATTTACATTCTCCTCTATTTAATTTATAATACTATTATACAAAATTAATAGAAGATAAGCAACTAAATTTTTGGAGGTTTTATGAGTTTTTTTGCGGGAAGACTAAATAATAAATCCATCCTATCCCTGAGAAGGGGGGAGGGTGGAGATACTAACATACATATTAATCCAGACTCTCAGACTATATTCCATTCAGATATGCCTCATGTTATTATAGTAGAAACACATTCTACTGGACTACGAACAGATCAAGGTGCTGGTGATTATTATTGGACAGAGATGCCTAGTAGGGTTACACAATTACATAACAATGATCCTAATAGAGTTGTTTTAACAGAAGTTGAATTCTCTGATGGCTCTAGACATATGTTATCTGGGATGTCTATGGGAGTTGGTGCCAAGGCTTATGGTATTGTAGACCCTCGTGTTATGTCCCAGGGCGGGTTGAAGACACAAATAACAGCTAGTGCTGATCTATCATTAGATGTGGGATATTTCTACTCTGGAACTAGTGGTACTATACCTCAAAAGTTAAGAGACGGTACCGGGTGCCAGCATGTTTTCGGTGCTTTTAGTGGCAGAAGGGGTTTTGCTAACGCTTCTATGTACACTGGAGGGGCTGCTCTCTATAAGTCAGCATGGACTGGCACTGGTTACATATATCCAGCTGCTGAAACATTGACAGTACCTAGTGATGCAATAAGACACCCTGGAGCCAGAAATTTTGGTTTTAATGCTATCTATGTTAGGGGAAGATCCTGTAATAGAGTACTATATGGTATGGAAGGGCCTAATAGGGCTAATGCAGGAAACATGGTTGGTGCCTCAAATTCAGCTAATACAGTAGTAAATCATAACCCCAATAACCCAGATATAACTGCCTACACTGTAGGTTTTGGTAGAGCTGATCCAACAGCCTATGCATACTGGGAAGGAATGCCAGATCCCAACGATGCTGCTAATGGGCCTATAGGAATATTTAGTGAACACCTAGGAATATATCCCTCTAAAATTACTTGGTATGTTACTAATATGGTATATAATGGTTCTGGTTACTCAATAGATTATAATCTTTTTAATGGTTCTGATATTAAGTTAAGTCCTAATGAATTTATTATTAAAGGTGTAAATATAAATACTACTTCGTGGAAATTTATTAATTTCGTAGAGAAGAATTTCAACCCAGGTAGTAGGCCTGACTTTAGGGATGTGGGATGTAATCTAAGTATGGGATCTCCTTCTACTGGGATTACAGGGATAGCTACATTTGGACTGCCAACCACTGAGAGTAATAATGCTCCTAGTATAAAAGGTGGTAACGTTGGAGGTTTAAATACTAATGTAGTTAGTATTTACAATTTTTTACCTTCATCCTCTTGGTATGTGTCGAGCAATCCCCCTAAAATAGGGAGTAATTATGGAGACGTTTGGAGTGAAAATCTTTTACCTTTACGTTTACTTGGCGGAAGTGGGTCCACTATACTATCAGGGCAAGTAGTATTTCAGTCTACAGGATATGTACACGTAGGCACCGTAGGGTTAGATATGAATAGCTCTAGGAATGGGGCTGTTGTTTGTACTATGGAATTTATTGACGATACTTGGCTATCTGCTGGGGGAATAGGATGTTTTAATCCTACAGAAATGTTATCTAAAGGGGCTGAGTATGGTGATAGTAGATTTCGAGTGGGGCCTAACACTATTGATAAAAAATTGCACCAAATACTATCTTTACCTGTTGGCGAGTATGTTCCCTTCTTTACAATAAAAGGTACTGTTGTAAACGCCTGCAGAGTTATAAGTGCAGCCTTTACACCTACAGCTTTCTGGGTGCCCGCACTTCCCGGCAACGTAGGGCAAACTGGATACTATACTTTAACTTATTATATGCGCAATGATGGAAATAATAACATATCTATTTGGTTAGAGTCTTCCATGAGTAATATAATAGGTATGAAAGCATGCTTACCAAATATTAAACTTATAGTTCAACGCCTAACCTAAAGGAGGATATATGGCAAATGATGTATTAGTTCCCGATCTCATGTCTCCCGAAGGCATGGATGTTATTGAAGCCTATTTACAGTGCGGTAGTGATGTTCCTGCCGCCGCTCGTAGTCTTGGAATGTCCGAGATTGCATTTCGTGATATAATGAATCGTGGGGAAGTTAAAAACTATCTCAACGATATCTTTATGGAAAGCGGCTTCCGTAATCGTGACCGCTTATTCGGAGTTCTTGATGAAGTTATCAAACGCAAGTTGGAAGAACTCGAAGAAACTGGCATGGGTTCTGACCAGGATATCATGGATATTCTCTGGAAGGCGCACAAGATGAAGATGGAAGAAATGAAAATGATGGTAGAACTGGAG
>SAAC01000127.1 GCA_009929605.1 Negativicutes bacterium | reverse complement strand
TATTTCACAAGACTATGGCACCGAAGCTCCTACGCCTCATTGTCCTGCAAGCGTTACTTTAACTATTACCGTATTAGCTACACCAGTAGTGACCATTGTAGACGTAGCGCCTAAGACTTTCACAGCTAATTGCGGTGAGGCAAGCGCTGCTCAATCGGTAGATGTGTCAGGTTATAACTTAACAGCTAATATGATCGCTACCGCTCCAACTAATTTCTTGGTTTCGAGCGATGATATAACGTATGATGCTACGGCTACCTTTACGCAAACGGGTGGAGCGGCTTTGGGCACCTTGTATATTAAGGCAAATCCGCCACAAGCTTCCACTACTCCGATTTCGGGTAATGTAACCTTAACAAGTACAGGTGCCACTGATCGTACTTTAGCTGTAAGTGCTACCGTATCGTGTACGCCTGTTACGGTAACGTTCCTCGATTGGGATGGAACCTCTACGGTATGGAATACCTATTATTCTGGTTCTACTCAAACATTGCCAGCGCCACCAACAGGCGCTTGTGCAGGTTGGTCATTCTCTGGCTGGACCACTAACAATTTAACCGCTATTTCAGCAGATGATATTGTGGGTATTGCAGGGCAAAATGTTACGCTTACTGGTAATACCACCTATTATGCCGTTTATACGCACGGTGGTGGCTCGTCTACTATCTTTAGCGATGACTTTGCGGACATCACAGCAGCTAGTACGACAGCCATACCAACTCGTGCCAATTGGTCATCACTTTCAAAAGTATATCCTGAAGTGGGCTATGTTAAATTTGGTGCGTCGAGTGCTGCTGGTGTTGCTACAACTGTTTCGTTATCGGGATTAACTGGTAATGGCACGTTGACATTTGATTTGCAAACCTTTAGTACTGATGTTACAGATGTGGTGGTTACTATTAATAATGGTACTATTACTACAGCATCGTCGGCTACATCAAGTACTGCTAATACAGCAACTTATAGAGTTTCAGCTACCATGACAACGCATACGATTGCGCTTAATGGTAGTTCAACTACTAGTATTACCTTTGAATCAAGAATCGCTTCTAAAAATCGTTTTTATTTAGATAATGTATCTGTGGTTGTTGGAAGTGGCACTTATACGCTTTCACCAGCTTGTTGTGATATTAATTTGGTGAGCCCTATCGTTACAACCAGTAGTGCCAATCAAAGTGTTACCGTTTCATGGCCTTCGGTAAAAGATGGTGGTGTTGAAGCGGCTACAGCTTACGAATTGACTTATAAATTAGCTTCTTCGTCGGCCGATCCTACTGTAGTTCCTGTTGCTGCAACAGGTGCTGCTAGCTATTCGCAAACTATTTCAAGTTTAACGAATTGTGAAAACTATCTCTTTACAGTCGAAGCCATTGGTGACCCAGAAGCAGCTACCACTATCTGCTCATCGCCTGTCGCTACGGTAACTACTTATCCAGGTGTGGCCTATACTGTTAATTACCAATATGGTGCAGGTACTGGTACACCTAATGTATGGGTTTCGGGTTGTAGCAATGGTACAAGTACCACTTTACCTGCGGTTATTCCAAACACGTTGGCGTATGTATTTGCCGGTTGGTACGATGGTACTACACGTGTAGGTGGAGCAGGTGACTCATATACTCCTACTGCTGATGTAACATTAGTGGCACAATATTCTGCTGCACCTACTTATACGCTCACGTTTGTAAACGAAGGAGCTGAAATTCTCACCAAAACTGTCTATTCAACAGCTGCCGAGAACGATCGTAAAGCCACTGAACCGAACGCTAATTATACCGATTATGGTCTCGAGTTAACTCCATTGACAACGGCTTGTTCTGAAGCCGTATTTGTGGGCTGGACTACTACTCAAACAGTAGCTGAAGGTACCACTACTTCGCCAACGTTAGTAACCTTCCCTTATACGATTTCTGCTGATGTAACGCTTTATGCGTTGTGGAAAATAACAGAAGGTGGCGGCGGTGGTGGTTACGAGTTAGTAACTTCAGCACCAGCAGATTGGAGTGGAACTTACATTATCTCTGATGGTACTTATATGGTAACTGGTCAAAGTGGTTCGAATTCTTATTGTGGTTATGCCGCACATTCTACAAGCGAGAATACTGCTTATGAGTTTGAAGTGGCTAAAATTGGAACTACCGCTTATTATTCCCTATTACATACTTTTAGTGGAAAATATATTGGTGGACAAAACTCAACCACAATGGTATTTAGTACAACTGCACCAACGGGAGATACAGGAAATTACCATTGGAATTTAACTACTTCAGGTTTATTTACTAATACTTCATCTACACGTTATTTGTCTTATAATACTGGTTCTCCTCGTTTTTCCATGTATGCATCAGGTACTAAAGCTGCACTTTATAGAAAGAATACGGGTACTACTACTTTTTATAGTTCTCCAGTGTGTACGCCTATGATTACGGTAGATCCAGCCGATGTGGCTACTTGTATTTCGGCTGCTGATTTAGTTGTAGCTGTAGGTGGTACTGCCACTTCTACAGGTCACACGGTAGCTGCTCGTAACTGCTCTGGTACCTCTATTGTTCCTGTGATTATAGGAACCGACCGTACGGCATTTAGTATTGATTGGACTTCGGCAGAACTTACTAATGGTCGTATAGATACTGTTTATACCGTGTCGTATAAACCATTAACAGGTTCTTCGCATGAAGCACAATTGCAGTTTAAAACGGATGATGGCGCTGTGGTTTCTTCTATCGTCAATTTGTGTGGTACGGTATGTACATCGGCTCTGTTTACGACGCAAAGTTCTACTCAAAGT
>SAAC01000126.1 GCA_009929605.1 Negativicutes bacterium | reverse complement strand
TGCAGGACTACGTTCAAATACAAGTACTAAAAATCGTTGCTACGTCTATTTTGATCAATTAGATATGACGGCAGAGGGTATTAAGGAAACTGAAGTTGAGTATAGTGGTAAAGTTTACTGTGTGGAAGTACCTACTAATAAGTTAGTAGTACGTCGTAATGGGCATACCATAGTCTGTGGTAATAGCCGTGGTGGTTCTGCTACAGTGTCTTATCCATACTTCGACCCTGAAATCATTCAATTGATGCAGGTTAAGCAACAACGTGCTACAGATGAGAATAAAATCGATAAGATGGACTATTCTCTGAGCTTCAACAATCTTTTGTTAAAACGTTATCTGAAAAATGAAGATATTACGCTAATGTCATACTTCTACGCACCAGAAGTTCATGAAGCGTTTTATGGCGAAGATGAGGCTAAGTTTGAAGAAATCTACGTGGCAGCGGAGAAACGTGTGGCTTCTCTTACAAAGATCGACCACGAAGGAAAAACAATTCCAGCAGCTCCTAGAATCTCTGCAAAAGAAATCCTAGATACTTGGTTACGTATCCGTATGGAAACAGGGCGTATGTATGCTCATCACATTGGTGAATCTAACCGTCATGGTAACTTCCTTGACCCGATTCGTATGACCAACCTTTGTGTAGCTCCAGAAACAAAAATTTTAACCAAAAATGGTAACATAGAGATTATTGATTTAGTTGGTAAAGAAGTAGAGATTTGGAACGGACAGGAATGGTCAACAGTTATCCCTGCTAAAACTGGGGAAGCTCAGGAGTTAATGAAAATCACATTCTCTGATGGATCTACTATTGAATCTACTCTTTATCATAAGTTCTACCACCAGCCCAAATATGTCAGAGAGGATCGCCGTACCTCCTTCAAACAGGGGCTAGAAGAGGTACGAGCAGTAGACTTGCAAGTAGGTATGAAAATGCCTAAATTTAGTAATCCTATTGTAGATCATGGAAATATGGTACTAAAATCTCCTTATACTAACGGTTTCTTCACTGGAGATGGAACTTATGGAAGACATGGAGAACCTAAGCTGTACTTCTATGAAAAAGGTGGCAAACTACCATTAGTGGATAAAATTGACGCGGAGATTCAGGGAAGTGGATTACTGGATAGCACAGGTAGACTGAGCTATATTGTTAAGTCTGATTTAATGCCGAAGTATTTTGTACCCGGCCCAGAATACACTATTGATAGCCGTATCAAATGGTTAGAGGGATATTTAGATGCAGATGGCTGCATACAGAAAAATGGCACAACCCCTAGTATTGTGGTTGCTTCGGCAGAGCCTACTTTTCTAAGTAAAGTGAAGGATTTGTTACTAGAATTGGGGATTACTAGCAAGATTACTTTAGGACGCCAAGAAGGTGACTACGAGTTACCAGACGGTACTGGTACTAGTAAACTATACCACTGCAGGGAGACTAGTAGGCTTATTGTGGGGAGTAGTGGCTTCTGGAAACTTAAAGATTTAGGACTCTCTTTGGATAAAGAGAAACTCTTAAACCTGACACGCCCCAATAGAGACGCAACCCGTTTTGTAACTGTAACTAATGTTGAGTTTACTGGTCGTATTAGTGATACCTATTGCTTTACAGAACCTAAATTAAACTTAGGTGTATTTAACGGCATTTTAGCGGGTAACTGTGTTGAAATTACTCAGCCAACCCGTCCATTCCATCACACTACGGAACTGTATAAGACCCAAGATCAGTTAGACGATATGCGTCCAGAAGATATTGGTGAAGTATCTCTGTGTAACTTAGGTGGTGTTGTACTTGGACGCATGGAATCTCTGGCTGAGTGGGAAAAGACTTGCTACATCCTTCTGAAATTCGTTGATACAATTATCGAAATTCAGGATTATCCGTTCCCAACTATGGAATATACGGCTAAGAAACGTCGTAATGTTGGTATTGGCCTAATGAATGCAGCAGGTGCAATGGCCGCAGAAGGTCTGGCTTATGAAGGTATTGAAGCCCGTAACTGGATTCACCGTGAGGCTGAAAAACTGTCCTACTTCCTGCATAAAGCCTCTGTACGCCTAGCTAAAGAACAGGGTGCATGTGAGTGGTTTGATCGTACTAAACCATCTAAAGGAGTTCTGGTAATCGACACGTACAAGAAAACTGTTGATGAGCTGGTATCCGTAGGCCTAGAAATGGATTGGGAATCTCTGCGTGCAGATATTCTGAAATATGGTATGCGTAACTCTGTTCTGACTGCGCAGATGCCTGGAGAAAGTTCTTCCGTTCTGTTAGGGGTTACTAACTCTATTGAACCACCTCGTAAGATTGTATCTATCAAGGGTAGTGCAGTGAATAAAGTAATTGCAATTGCCCCGGGTGCAACCGATTGGGATACTCTCATTAGCTATAAACTGGCCTATGATATTGATAGGGTAGAATACATTAAGTGGAACGCTGTTTACCAAAAATTCTTGAGTCAATCCTCTAGCTTCCAGATGTATTATGACTATTCTAAATTTGAGAATGAAATCATCCCAGGAGACGTAGCCGTTCGTGACTTTATGACTGCAGTTAAATATGGTATAAAAACTTGGTATTATGCTAACTTTAACACTGCGAATGGTGGAGGAGCTGGAGAAGAAGCAGCAGGTTGTGCTTCTGGTGGTTGCCAGTTATAATAAAAACAAGGAGATCTTCGGGTCTCCTTTTTCTTTGAAATTTTACTTGCTAATCGCTATCAGATTTGCTATAATATCTCCATTAGTTAAGGAGATTAGTTTTGATAACACAAGATGAATTAAAAAGGATTCTGGAGTATAATCCAGATACTGGTATAT
>SAAC01000006.1 GCA_009929605.1 Negativicutes bacterium | reverse complement strand
AATAAAGCCCTGCATAGGTAAAATTGTAACTCTAAAAGTGTATATGAATTCGGATAGTGAAATCCCTAGAATCGAGTAGAATGTAATCAAGGACAGGGACACTGACATAACAGGAGACCTGAACGGATATATGAGTGACCGGCGGTCACCACAGACACTGTGAGGCACCCAATGGTGGGTGACCCAAATTCATTGATAAGTATACATGTGGAGGTTCCCTATGAGTACTAAAGAACAACAAGTACAAGAAATGACAAGAGTCATTGCAAAATTCATTGCACACATCGCAAAGAAATTGCCTGATGATGTAGAGGAGAAAATTAAAGAACTCGCTGCCGATGAAAAAAATCCATTAGCTAAAACAATCTATGAAACAATGAAAACAAACCAAGAGTTGGCGTTCGAACTTGATCGTCCATCTTGTCAAGATACTGGTGTATTACAGTTCTGGGTGAAAGTTGGGTCCAACTATCCTCTATTAGGAGAAATCGAAGAAATTCTTCGCAACGCTACATACCAAGCAACACAAGATGCACCATTGCGTCACAACTGTGTAGAAACATTTGATGAATTTAACACAGGTAAAAATATCGGTCGTACAGCACCATATATCACTTGGGATATTATTCCTGGTAGAGATGATATCGAAATCTTCCCTTATATGGCCGGTGGTGGCTGTTCTTTACCTGGCTCTGGTAAAACATTAATGCCTGGTGAAGGTTATGAAGGGGTAGCTAAATTCGTATTCGACTTGATGACAAGTTATGGTCTAAATGCGTGTCCTCCACTACTTGTTGGTGTTGGTATCGCTACATCTATTGATACAGCTGCTATGATGAGTAAGAAAGCATTAATGCGTCCAGTTGCATCCAAAGCAGATAACGAAAAGGCTGCATATATGGAACAATTGTTGGAAGACGGTTTGAATGACTTGCACCTTGGACCTCAAGGTATGGGTGGTGACAAATCCGTTATGGGCGTTAACATCGAACATGGTTCTCGCCATCCATCCGTAATTTCCGTAGCCGTAAACGTAGGTTGCTGGAACCACCGTCGTGGTCATGTGGTATTCGACAAAGACGGTAATTATGAAATCTTGTCTCATGCGGGGGTGACATTCTAATGGCTAAGAAAATTTTAACAACACCAATTAAACGTTCTGATTTAGACGGTATTAAAGTAGGCGATATCATTTATTTAACTGGTCATATTACGACTTGCCGCGACGTGGCACATCGTCGTTTGATCGAATTAGGTCGTGAACTTCCTGTAGATGTTCGTGATGGCGCTATCCTTCATGCAGGCCCAATTGTGCGTGCTCATGAGGATGACAAATTCGAAATGATTTCCGTAGGTCCTACAACGAGTATGCGTATGGAAAAATTCGAGTACGATTTTGTAAAAGAAACAGGCGTGCGCCTCATCGTTGGTAAAGGTGGTATGGGTCCTAACACAGAACGTGCTTGTAAAGAATTTGGTGCCTTGCACCTCGTATTTCCTGCCGGTAATGCCGTACTAGCAGCAACAGAAGTAGAAGAAATCGAATCTGCTAACTGGCGCGAACTAGGTATGCCAGAAACATTATGGACTTGCCGTGTAAAAGAATTCGGCCCGTTGATCGTATCCATTGATGCGGAAGGTAACAACTGGTTTGAACAGAAAAAAGTTGAGTATAATGCAGCAAAAGAAGAGGTACTTGCTGAAATCAACAAACACGTAAGTTTCATTAAATAAATTAAATTGTTTTTGCTACATATATTTCATATATGATTTAAGGTATATATATATGATTTAAGGTATATATTGAAATATATGTAGTGAAAACTTTATACATCGGCAAGTGCCTGTTGGTAGATTGATTTGTGTAAGTACCTAAAATGAATATATAAGTCCCTTTTCAGAACTATTTTGTAAGAGGCTTATTTTTTTTACCCAAATTTAGAAAATGTTGTATTTTGAAAGTGAGATAAGGCTGATGGATCAATCCGTTGTTATCACCCTAGGATTTTTGGTGTTTGCTATTATAATGTTTGCCTGGGAGAAAATACCTTTGTCCATTACAGCAATGATTGTAGCTGTAGGGCTTCATTTAACAGGCGTGTTGTCAGCAAAAGCTGCATTTGCAGGATTTGTAGATACGAATGTATTATTATTTATGGGGATGTTTATTGTAGGCGCTGCATTTTTCGAGACCGGTCTAGCTGTAGAGGTAGGCAATTTAGTTACTAAAGTAGCAAAAACTGAGACTCGTTTGATTATTGCTATTATGATGATTACAGGGCTCCTATCCGGATTTTTGTCTAATACAGGAACTGCAGCTGTATTAATTCCAGTAGTCATTGGAATATGTAAAAAAGCAAACTTTAGTCAAACTCGTATGATGATGCCTTTAGTTTTTGCTGCAGCTATGGGGGGCAATATTAGTTTGATTGGCGCGCCTGGAAATATGATTGCTCAAGCGGGGCTTCAACAAACCGGTTTGCAAGGGTTTGAGTTTTTTGATTATGGAAAAATCGGCTTACCAATGTTAATTGTAGGGACTATTTTTTATGCTACTATTGGGAAACGATTTTTACCAGCCACACCTAGTCGTACTCCAGATGCAAGTTATCAAGGTAATGATGATTATAGTCATATTCCAAGTTGGAAAAAATGGATTGCTGGTTTAGTTCTAGTAGGAACTGTAGCGGCTATGATTTTTGAAAAAGAGCTAGGTGTAAAACTCTATGTGAGTGCCTGGATTGGCGCATTAATATTGGTGGCTACGAATGTTATTACTGAGACTGCTGCTATTGTGGTAGGAAGCTCATTAGCTTATGCAACACCAATTGGTATGCCAGCGAATACCATGGTATATAATATTGCCGGATATAGCTTTATGGATTATGTGAAAGCAGGAATACCTTTGATTGTAGTATCTATGATTGTATCTTTAATTTTGTTACCAATTTTGTTCCCATTCCATCCATAATATATAATTTTAATAGTTATGAGTATCTTAGCAATCCCCATTTTTGGGCGTTGCGGAGATACTCATTTTAATTTATACGAATTTTTTACACATAGTTCTACTACTAAGTGTTATTTTTTTATATAATAAAAGTATACATATTGAATATGAAAGGTATACATAGTGAATATATAGGTATACTTTCACTAGTAGGAGTGAAGCGATCGTCGTGCGATAATGGGAGGCACTATGAGTACTACAACACGGTTAGAGCAATTACAATGGTTAAATCAATGGTTACTTTCTGATATGCCAGAGTACAAGGATCATATCCATAGTTTTGGGAAGGATGAAGATGGTCAGTTTAAATTATTCCGTGCATTGATGAATGTGCGTGAACCGAGTCCTGTGACAGAAGAATTCTTAGATCGACAAGATGCATTTTTAGCAGGTGAGTTAACTCGTAAAGGTGTTACCGAGTTTTCTGATTTAAAAGAAATAGAACCTAATATATATCTATGGAAAGGTGATATTACAACTCTTCGTATTGAGGCTATTGTAAATGCTGCCAATAGTGGCATGACAGGTTGTTATCATCCGGGACATGAATGTATTGACAATGTGATTCACACTTATGCAGGTGTGCAATTGCGCTTGGAATGTGCTTTACTCATGGGGTTACAAGGTCATGAAGAGCCGATAGGTCAAGCACGTATAACGAATGCGTATAATTTACCAAGTACTTACGTAATTCATACGGTAGGGCCACAAATCTCAGGTCCTGTTACTGAAGAAGAATGTTATTTGTTAGAGGCTTGTTATCAATCTTGTTTGGAAGCGGCAACAGCAGAAGGGATTACAAGCTTGGCCCTTTGCTGTATTAGTACTGGCGTATTCCATTTCCCTAATGAGAAGGCTGCTGAAATTGCAGTGCGTACAGTGAAAAATTATGTAGCAGAGCATCCAGAATTAAAGGTTGTGCTTGATGTATATACAGATGTAGATTTAGCAATCTATCAAGCACTGCTTGGAAAATAAGTGATACCTGTATTTTTTCGCGCAGAAAACGGAATATTATTCTATAATAGATATATTAGGTATATATAACTACAGTAAGCATAGGAGGATATATGTTAAGTGATATTGAAATAGCCCAACAGAATAGGATGGAAAAAATCCAAGTTATTGCTGATAAATGTGGCTTACAACCAGAAGAAATTGAACAATATGGACATTATAAAGCGAAGATTTCTTTTGATGCCATTCGTCGTTTAGAAAATGAAAAAGATGGCAAGCTCGTTCTTGTTACAGCCATTACTCCAACACCAGCAGGGGAAGGTAAATCTACCACTAGCATTGGTTTAGTACAAGCCTTGAATAAAATTGGTAAAAATGCTATTGCTACACTTCGTGAACCATCCTTGGGTCCAGTGTTTGGTATTAAAGGTGGCGCCGCAGGTGGCGGTTATGCGCAAGTTGTGCCAATGGATGATATCAATCTTCACTTTACAGGTGATATGCACGCTATCACATCTGCGAACAATTTGTTATCAGCAATGATTGATAATCATGTACATCAAGGAAATGAGTTAGGTATTGATATCCGTCAATTATCTTGGACTCGCGTGCTCGATATGAATGACCGTGCCCTTCGTAATGTAACAGTAGGTCTTGGTGGTAAAGTTTGCGGGTTCCCTCGTGAAGATCACTTCATGATTACTGTAGCATCTGAAATCATGGCTATTCTTTGCCTAGCAAAAGATTTGGAAGATTTGAAAGCTCGTTTTGGCCGTATCGTTATTGGTTGCAATATGCAAGGTGAACCGGTGTATGTACATCAACTCGGTTGTGAAGGCGCTATGGCTCTCTTGATGAAAGATGCGATCAAACCAAATCTTGTACAAACCTTAGAACATACACCAGCTATCGTACATGGTGGACCATTTGCGAATATTGCTCATGGATGTAACTCTATCGTGGCTACAAAACTAGCATTGAAATTAGGTGACTTTGTTGTAACAGAAGCTGGTTTTGGTGCTGACCTTGGGGCAGAAAAATTCATGGATATTAAATGCCATTACGCAGGGATTTATCCAAATGCAGTTGTCATTGTAGCTACATTACGGGCCTTAAAAATGCATGGTGGCGTAGCTAAAGCCGATCTTAATCGTGAAAATGTAGCCGCTGTTACGGCTGGTTTTGTAAACTTGAAAAAGCAAATTGAAAATATGCGCTTCTTCGGAGTACCAGTGTTGGTAGCCATTAATAAATTTGCCACAGATACTGATGCAGAAATCGGTGAATTGAAACGTCTCTGTGATGAATACGGTGTGCCTGTAGAACTCAACGAATGTTGGGAAAAAGGTGGCGATGGCGGTATTGACATGGCTAAAAAAGTGGCTGAACTTGCTGAAAGCTCCAACCCAACACCTAAAACTGTATATGATGTGAATGATAGTATTGAAGAAAAAATCGATAAAATTGTTCAAACTATCTATGGCGGTGTAAAAGCAGACTTCACAGCGAATGCGAAAAAACAAATTAAGCAATTAGCTGATTGGGGCCTTGATAAACTACCAGTATGTATGGCAAAAACTCAATACTCCTTGAGTGACAACCCTGCATTGTTAGGCGCACCATCTGGATTTAATATTACTGTATCCGATATTCGTGTAGCGAATGGGGCTGGATTTATCGTATGCCGTACCGGTGATGTGATGGTTATGCCTGGCCTTCCTAAGAAACCAGCAGCCCTTAATATGGATATTGAAGCTGATGGAACTATTAAAGGATTATTCTAATAGACTAATCATTAGTACAATTGATAGATAATTAAGTTGATACGAATATAGAGCCCTCGGGGTAACCGAGGGCTCTAATACTATAGCAATCTACGTTTTGGATAAATAAGGTGAATTATGGAATTAAAAACATTAACAGTACAAGACTTTGTAACAGCAGCAGCCTCTGAGGCACCTACACCAGGTGGTGGGGCGGTAGCCGCTGTTACCGCAGCCACTGGAGCAGCATTGGCTGAAATGGTGGCAAATTTAACGATTGGTAAAAAGGGCTATGAAGATGTGAAAGATGTGATGGTGGATCTTCAACAACGAGCACAAGTAATTCGTGAACGTTCATTGGAGCTGGCACAAGCTGATGCTGATGCGTTTGGCTTGTTTATGAATGCCTTAGCATTGCCAAAAGAAACGGATGAGGAAAAAGCTATCCGTAAAGAGGCCTTACAAAATGCCTATAAATCAGCCGGCTCTGTACCTTTTGAAATTGGTGAATTGGCGAACCAAATTTTTGATTTAGCAGACATTGCTGTACAACAAGGTAATACTAATCTTGTTACAGATGGTGCTATTGCAGCTATTAATGCTCGTGCTGCAGTACGAGCTGCATTCCTCAATGTGCGTATTAATTTAATGGGTATCAAAGATGAAGCTTTCAATAAGGAAATGCGTGAAAAGATGGAGGCTATTGAATCCCAAATTGATGCACGGGAACAAGCTATTGTAAATGCTTGCAATTTATAATCTATGAAAATAATTCATATCTGATATGATAAACATTCTATAGAGATTATAGATTTTATATTGAAAATGTAAAGATATAGAGTTATAATGAATAACAGTTACATATCGCGTGGATGATCTATGCGGGAGAAGGCACTAGCCTACCGAAGGAGTTAAACTCTCAGGTGTTTTTAGGAACGGGACCGTATGGGGACACAACTCTGGAGAGTCCCATTTAATTGGGCGCCGAAGGTGCAAGGAGGTAATCCTCCAAAATCTCTCAGGCAAAAGGACAGAGCTTATAGAAAATACATAGATAATCATTTTTCCTATGGAATTTTACCTATTTCCTATGGATGGTAAGGTATTATTTATTGTATTTATATTTGCTATTTACCTGTCTCCAGAGTTATATGGAGGCAGGTTTTTTGTGTTTGTTCTTGTTGTTGGGGACGTTTTGTAGAGGAAAAGGAGAAAGAATATGTTGGAGTTATTAACTGCTATTGATGATTTTATATGGGGCCCACCGCTTTTAATATTACTCATCGGTACAGGTATAATGTTGACCATTCGGTTAAAGTTTTTGCAAGTTACTAAGTTACCTATGGCTCTTGGATTAATTTTTACGGCTCGTAACAAAGGATCTGGGGATATTGATAGCTTCAAGGCTCTTTGTACAGCCTTGGCGGCTACAGTAGGTACTGGTAACATTGTCGGGGTAGCTACAGCCGTTCATGCTGGTGGCCCTGGTGCTATTTTCTGGATGTGGGTAGCGGCATTTGTAGGTATGGCTACTAAATATGCAGAAGGTTGTTTGGCTGTTAAATATCGTACAGTCGATGACAACGGAGAAGTATCTGGTGGCCCTATGTACTACATTCAAAATGGTTTAGGTGAAAAATACAAACCATTGGCATTCTTATTTGCCTTCTTTGGTGTGTTAGTTGCATTCTTTGGCATTGGTACATTTGCACAAGTAAATGCTATCGTAGATATTACAAAATTGACCACATCCATTCCAGTAGAATACACAGCAGCTATTCTAACCGTATTAGTAGCGGCTGTTACACTTGGTGGGCTGCAATCCATTGCTAAAACAGCTTCCAAGGTGGTTCCTGCGATGGCAGCGATTTATGTAATAGCAACAGGTGTATTTTTGATTATGTTTGCTGACCGTATTCCTGGTGCAATAGAACAAATTATTGAAAGCGCTTTCACTGGCACAGCTGCACAAGGTGGTTTCCTTGGTGCCACTGTTATGCTCGCTATGCGTAGTGGTGTGGCGCGTGGTGTATTCTCTAATGAATCTGGTTTAGGTAGTGCACCAATCGTTGCAGCGGCAGCCAAAACAAAATGGCCTGCAGAACAAGGATTGATCTCCATGACAGGTACATTTATTGACACTATCATTATTTGTACCATGACTGGCTTGATGCTCGTTGTGAGTGGCACATGGACAGGTACTGTAAATGGTGCAGCATTGACTAATGAAGCATTCTTGATGGCATTCCCAGATTATGGTGGCATCATTTTATGCGTAGGTTTGGCATTGTTCGCATTCACCACAATTCTTGGTTGGAATTATTATGGCGAACGTTGTGTAGAATACCTCGTAGGCGTTAAAGGTATCTTGCCATACCGTTTGATTTTCATCGCTCTTGTTGGTTGTGGTGCATTCATTAAACTTGAGGTTATCTGGGTGCTAGCAGATATTGTAAACGGTTTGATGGCTATTCCTAACTTGATTGCCTTGATTGGTTTGAGCACTGTAGTTGTGAAAGAAACGAAAGAATATTACGATTACTTGCAAAACCGTAATCGCTTGTTGAAAGTGGTTCAAAAATAATATAGTTATATTTTAATATGATTTTAGTACAATAATCTTTCATAGGATCTAGGCTATCTTGTGAAAGATTATTTTGTTTTTACCAGAAATATATCAAATTTATTCGAATTGATAAAATGACAGGAATCATGTAAACTAACGATAGTAATAGTTTAATTTAATATGGGGGAGAAGTATGAACACTGAACTCGAAAACCAACAGAGTAACACGGTTGACTCCTTGTTACCAGTTCCTCAGCTCGTTGCGTACGGTCTGCAACATGTATTAGCTATGTATGCAGGTGCCGTAGCGGTGCCAATTATCATTGCACAAGCCTTACATTTACCAGTTGAGGATTTGATTCGCTTGATTAATGCGGATCTTTTTACTTGTGGTATTGCCACATTGATCCAAACATTAGGATTTTGGAAAATTGGGGGACGTATCCCAATGATTCAGGGGGTAACCTTTGCATCTGTAACGCCAATGATTATGATTGGTGCTGAGCACGGCATTACTGCTATTTATGGTGCCATTATTGTGGCCGGTCTTATTACATTCCTCGTGGCTCCATTTTTTAGTCGTTTAATTCGTTTGTTCCCGCCAGTGGTAACTGGTACCATCATTACTATCATTGGTATTTCCTTGATGCCTGTGGCAGTAAACTGGATGGGGGGCGGAAATCCTAAAGCTGAAAACTTTGCTAGTTTTACAAATCTCGGCTTATCCTTTATTACCTTCTTAATTGTTGTATTTGTATATCGTTTTGGTAAAGGATTCCTTGGCAATATCGCAGTCTTAGTTGGGTTGTTTGCCGGTACAGCTATTGCTATGGCTATGGGCGTAACTGATTTTAGTGCTGTAGGTAAATCTGAATGGGTATCTATCATTCAACCATTTTATTTTGGCTTACCAACATTTGATGTTGCCTCTATTGTATCTATGTGCATTGTAATGCTTGTAGTTATGGTAGAAACTACTGGTGATAGTATTGCTATTGGTGAAATTGTTGATAAAAAAATCGGGAAAAAGGAATTAGCTGCCATTTTACGTGCGGATGGATTATCCACATTATTGGGTGGTATTCTAAATAGCTTCCCGTACACTGCATTTGCTCAAAATGTTGGTCTAATTGCAGTAACTCGTGTTAAGAGCCGTTTCGTAGTGGCTGCGTCTGGTGTAATTCTTGTGCTATTAGGTTTGTTCCCTAAATTGGCAGCTATCGTTGCATCTGTACCAAACCCTGTATTGGGCGGTGCTGGCCTTGCGATGTTTGGTATGATTATTGCCAGTGGTATCCGTTCTTTGGGTAAAGTAAGCTTTGATAATAATTATAACTTGATGTTGGTGGCGATTAGTGTTGGTGTTGCCATGATTCCATTGGCATCCCCAACATTCTATAATCATTTCCCAGATTGGGCTAAAATCGTATTGAAATCTGGTATTACCTTTGGTAGTATCATGGCAATCTGTTTGAATTTATTATTCAATGGTCTTGGGGAAAGTGAAAGTGCAGAACAAGATTTTGAGACTATGGGCCGCCGTTAATTACGTTCACTATCTATGGTGAATGCTAATAGGGCAGGACTGTTTTAATTACATACAGCATAGGTGGAGGTACTTTTGTATCTCCACTTTTTTATATTGTGATTTTATTTACATTAATCTGACTCTCTCGGTATGGTATAATGAACTATATTAGAAAAGATGAGGTAATTATGTCAGACGGTAAAATTATTGCTATTTCTATTAGCGAACAAAAAGGACAGAAAAAACATAACATAGAGCAAGCTAATCTCATTGTAGATCATGGCATGGAAGGTGATGCTCATGCAGGTAATTGGCATCGCCAAATTAGTTTATTAGGTATTGCTAGTATTGAACATATGAAAGCGCAAGGGGCAGATGTAAAACCAGGTGACTTTGCTGAAAATATCACAGTAGAGGGTATGGTATTATATGAGCTTGCTGTAGGCACTCAACTGCAACTGGGAAAAGATGTAATCCTTGAAGTTACTCAAATTGGAAAAGAATGTCATCAAGGTTGTGAAATTATGAAACAAGTAGGTTCTTGTATTATGCCTACACAAGGTATATTTGGTAAGGTCCTAAAAAATGGTACAATTTATGTTGGTGATGAAGTAACAATCATTAATTAGAGGTGTCATATGATCCAGGATTCATGGGGACGTACAATTGAATATGTTCGGTTATCTCTAACTGAGGCGTGCAATTTCTGTTGTCCCTATTGTAGGCCTGCAGAAATTACACCGCATAGCCAAATTAACTTGCTTTCACCAGATGAGTGGATGGTCGTGTTAGGGGCTTTTCACAAAATGGGGGTACGCGCTTTGCGATTAACCGGGGGCGAGCCCTTATTGTATCCACATTTTGAGGAATTATTAGTTAAAGTGAAAGCTACAAATTGGTTTGAAGATATCTCCATGACTACCAATGGTAGTTTATTGGCTAGTCGTGCAAAGGAGTTGCGACAATTAGGTCTGAATCGCGTTAATATTAGTTTAGACTCCCTTGAGGAACAGACCTTTGCAGAATGTGTGGGCAAATCAGGTCAATTGGATACCGTATTGTCGGGGATTCGTGCTGCTATAGAGGCAAAATTTAGGTCCGTAAAAATTAATACTGTATTATCTAGAGGTTGGTCTGATGCGGAAGTGGCCTCATTGTTAAAATATGTTGGATCCTGGCCTGTGATTTGGCGCTTTATTGAGTATATGCCCTTCCAAGGCGATGCGTTTCATGGGCCTACATTTGATGAATGGAAGGCGCAATTAGAACGTGTTAGCGGTGGAGTCTTAGAAGAGGTTCACTCTGTTTATGGTTTTGGCCCTGCTTCATATTATCGATTGCCTAGTGGCGTTGTTATAGGTTTTATTTTCTCTATGTCGCATAATTATTGTGATTCTTGTAATCGTGTGCGATTAACATCAGATGGGCGGTTACGTTTATGTCTTCTTCGTGATGATGAGTCTGATTTAGTTTCCTTAGTACGTCAAGGATATACGTCAGAACAATTGTTAGAACATATTGAACAGGCCTTACAACGCAAACAAGAACGTCATGATGGCATTTCTATGGATACACCAGAACGTCCTATGTGGCGTATTGGTGGTTAATATAGAATATAAATAATATATGCTAAATCAATGTGCTATAATGAATATGCTATAATAATATAAGATTATATGTATTATATATATGCCCCCAAGATATTGTTTAGATTCAGTATGAGGAGGTTCCATGGGATTTTTTGATTTCTTTAAACCGAGAAACAAAGAAAATATAGAAGAATGTTGGCCTGGTGGAAAAATTCTGCAAGTACATGTGGAATATGATACGGTGAAAGATGAGTTCATCTATATTGGGCGTTATGGACTTCGTTTTACCATGCCTAGAACTGATGTGAGTGAAATTGTTATTCAAGAGGTGAGCCGTACACATGGTGTAGTTCAACTACTGAAAGAACAAGTTGCGGTAGGCACTACAGATGTGATGCCTCATGAAGCATGTAATGTAGCAAAGCAATGGCTTGATGAAAGACTTTACAAGACTAGTGAATAGGAATATAATACTATTCATGGACCACTAGCTCAGCTGGCAGAGCACCTGACTCTTAATCAGGGTGTCCAGGGTTCGATCCCCTGGTGGTCCACCAACTATAACTATACGACCTCAAGTACCTTTACATGGTTACTTGAGGTTTTTTATATCCTATGTATAGGTTAATTATAAAATTGTATCGGTTCATACAAAGGAAAGATGAATTATCGTGTCTACTGTAGAAAACTATTTGTACATTATAGTGGTAAAAATCAGTGTTATCGGTTATAATATATAGATATTAAATTTGATAGACTCCGCTGTTTCATATGAGGTATATGACACTGGTGGAGCTCTCAATATACAACATTTTGAGGAAAAAGATTAAGTTTGTAAAAGAGGTTGAATGATGAAATATACAAGTACTCGCGGTACCGTAGCAGTCAATGAAACATATGCATTATTACATGGGTTAGCAGAAGATGGCGGTTTATACGTTCCAGCGTTATTCCCTGAAAATTGCTTGTCCTATGCAGATATTAAAGATAAAAACTATCAAGAAGTAGCGCAAGTAGTATTAGAGAAATTATTCCCATGCTTCTCTGAGGCTCATTTGAAAGAAATGATCAACTCTGCTTACAACGATGCAAACTTTAACACACGCGATATCGCTCCATTGCATTCCTTGCTTGAAAAAGTCTCCGTATTGGAATTGTTCCACGGTCGTACACAAGCTTTCAAAGATATGGCATTGTCCTTGTTCCCATATTTACTCGTGGCAGCGAAAGAAGAAGAAGGGGAAACTAAGGAAGTATTGATCCTAACAGCGACATCCGGTGATACTGGTAAAGCTGCATTGGAAGGTTTCAAAGACGTTCCAGGCACACATATTCAAATTTTCTACCCTACCAATGGCGTTAGCCCAATGCAAGCGGAACAAATGCAAAAACAAGAAGGTGCTAACGTTAATGTAACAGCTATTCATGGCAATTTTGATGATGCGCAACAATTCTTGAAACGTTTATTCGTTGACAAAGATGTAGCCGCAGAAGTGGCTAAACAAGGCGTTATGTTCTCTAGTGCAAATTCCATTAACATCGGCCGTTTGGCGCCACAAGTGGTGTACTATGTAAATACCTATGCGGAACTCGTTGCACAAGGTGCTATTCACGAAGACGAAGCATTCAACGTAGTAGTACCAACTGGTAACTTTGGTAATATCTTGGCAGCTTACTATGCTAAAAAAATGGGTGTGCCAATCGGTAAAATGATTTGTGCGTCTAACCAAAATAATGTATTAACAGACTTCTTCGAAAATGGTTCCTATGATATGAACCGTCCGTTCTATACAACAATTTCTCCATCCATGGATATCTTGGAAAGTTCTAACTTTGAACGTTTCTTGTACTACATCTCTGGTGAAGATGCTGAACGTACAGCCGGTTGGATGAAAGATTTGAAATCCACTGGTAAATTGACTGTGAACGAAGATGAATTCAAACGGGTACAAGCGAACTTCTCTGGCGCATACATCAATGATGAAGAAACAAAAGCCATCATTGAACAAGTATACAATTCCTATGGCTATTTGATGGATCCACACACAGCTGTAGCGATGGGTGCATACATGAAAGAATTGGCGAAACATCCAGAAGATGGTGCTCGTCATACTGTGATTGCATCTACAGCACATCCGTTCAAGTTTCCTAATCCAATTTGTGAAGCCCTAGACATCAAAGTGGGTGCTACACCTTACGAAAGTTTAGATAATATTTCTGATGTAACAGGCGTGGCATTCCCTAAACAATTGGAAGCATTGAAATCCAAAGAATTGCGTTTTACTCGTGCTATCGACAAAGAGAATATGAAACAAGAAATTCTTGATTTCGTTAGCACATTTGCAAAATAGTCAAATATCTACATATTTGCAAAACAATCAAGTATCTATTGTATTGTTAATGAATAATACACACGATACATGATATATATTTAGTAAATTTATTTCTACAAGCAGGATTTTTAGTAAAGCATCGCTAATTATACAATATAGAGATAAGACGAATGATCTAATAAAACCGCCTTTCTTTGAAGGGCGGTTTTTTGAACAGTGAGGGTGTTATGGTTAAAAAAGGGCTAATATATGCCTTGTTATCTGCCGTGCTATTGAGTACGATGAATTTATTTGTAAAAATGCTAGGAACGAGTATGCCATCAGGGGAAATTGCCTTTTTCCGTGGATTTATTGGTACCATTGCAGTTCTATCCGTGATGGCGTATAAGAGAATTCCGTTTTCAAAAGAAGATAGAGGCTTGCTCGTTATGCGTGGCCTTTATGGTGGATTTGGAATGGTGTGCAATTTTATTGCCTTAGTGCACATGAAAATGTCTGATGCGACGATTTTATTCCAAACGTCAGGAATTTTCGTCTTGATTTTTAGTGCAGTGTTTCTCAAGGAGGGGGTACCAAAGGGGGCCGGTAAATGGTTATTGGTTATTTTTGCTGCAGTTATGGTCATGGTGAATCCCTTCCAATATGAAACGTTTACTTGGTATGCATTGGTAGCTTTATTAGGAGCGGCATTGTCGGCTGCGGCGTATGCAACCATTCGTAGTATCAGTAAACATGGGAAACATAGTAATTTTGAGATTATGACCTATTTCCTTGTAACGGGTATGATGGCAGGCCTTGTGACAACTGATAACTTTGTGATGCCTCAGGGCGATCAATGGTGGCTCATTCTTGTGATTGGCGGTATTACCGTGGTGGCTCAATTCTTCCTTACCGGCGCCTTTGTTACGACCAATGCTGTGGTAGCCCAATTTCTTCAATACATCGGTGTGTTTATTAGCTCCTTCTATGGATATCTATTCTTTGATGAAAGTTTATCTATTACTACAGTCTGTGCAGGTATAGCAATGTTTATTGCTTCTGTTATGCTCGGTCGATTGAAAGAGCAAGCAGGGCCTATAGGGGAACCTAAAGTAGTAGCTGAAAGGCTTGCTGTTACACCTAAATAATATACTTATCGTATCTGGTCTATTAGATACTACACTATTTTGAAATTATAGGAATATGTATATTAATATACATATTTGTGATTAGGATAGAAATGAGTGTTGTAAATGTTACAAAAAGGTGTTATTTATTCATTAATTGGCGCATTTTGGATGAGCACATGAATTTGTTTATCAAGTTTTTAGGGGGCACATTACCAGCAGGAGAAATCGCTTTTTTGCGAGGTTTTTTAGGGTGTGTTCTGGTGCTTTTATTTAAATATATTCGCCACATTTCCTTTACTCATGAAGATCGAAAGCTATTGTTTTTACGTGGCCTCTTTGGAGGATTGGCGATGGTATGTAATATTATTGCCTTTATACATCTTAAAATGTCTGATGCAGCTATATTATTTCAGACTACCGGTTTTTTTGTATTTATATTTAGTGTTACCATTTTGAAGGAACGTGTTCCGAAAGGAGCCGGTAAATGGTTACTCGTCATGTTATTGGCAGTAGTGGTGTTGGTGGATCCATTTTCTTATAGCAGTTATAACTGGTATGCTTTTGTTGCTTTGCTAGGGGCTGCACTATCTGCGGCAGCATTCACTACTATACGTAATATTAGTAAACATGGTAAACATAGTAGTTTTGAAATTATGACGTACTTTATGGCGGGCAGTATGATTTCAGGGGTGTTAGTTGTTGACCAGGCCGTTATGCCTACAGGTCATGAGTGGTGGATTATTTTAGCCCTTGGTGTGATTACTGTTAGTGCTCAGTTCTTCATAACGGGCGCATTTGTCACTACAAATGCGGTAGTGGCCCAATTTTTACAATATGTGGGTGTATTCATTAATGCTATCTATGGTTATATATTCTTTGAGGAAAGTTTAAGCTACTCTACTGTGATTGCGGGGATTATTCTATTTGTAGCCTCCGTGATGTTGGCTCTATTAAAAGAACAGGATCAACCTATTATAGAGGAAATTATTGTGGAGACTAAAAGGTGATGCTATGTATTTACGTAAAATTCATGTAGAAAACTATAGAAATTTGGAAAATCTAGAACTGAGCTTTCACCATGACGTAAATTATTTTGTTGGGGAAAATGCAGTTGGTAAAAGTAATTTTCTAGATTTATTGCAAACGATAACGATGGGATACGGATTCTTAGAAAATGATTTTACCCATGTAAACCGTCCTGTACGCATTACGATGACTCTTGCCTTTAATGAGTTAGAGGGGCGATTAGATACTAATAATGAATGGTTACATGTACCAGAGGAAGTCACTATTCGTTTAGAACAAGTGATTCAAGAGGTATATCCACGTGTATATATTATGAAAGGCAATGACCTAGAACCAGTATCATTATCTCTGTTACGCCATGCGTTATATGTATGTCATCGGGATACGTCAGAAAAGGAGCTCTTTGATATTCCTGCACATGTATATCATGAATTGGGACAGTTAATGGTAGAAAAGATGCCCGACCATTTGAATGATCAAGTAATACTTAGCATGTCGAGAAGTTTATTTGATGAAAAGATGGATATGGATCCTAACTGTAGTATGAATATTCGACGTCTTATTGAATTGCTGGATACACGTGCAGAAGCCGAGTTAGAGAAAAAATATACAATTGATAATGTGCGTTTAATCATGGCGGTAGCATCAAAATTGGTGGCGCAAATTTATATGAAGGTTCATAGTGCGGCTACAAATTTAGAGTCCCTTATCATTACTACTGCAGATGGGAAACGGTTCTTGCCAATTTTTATTAGTGTAGATGAACCAGAGCTTCATTTGAGCCCTTATTTGCAACGTGCAGTGTTAAATTATTATCGCCAAATTGCGACAAATGAAAATAAGCCATTTTTGCAGTTGTTGAAGATGTTGTTTAATATAGATGGATTATTAGGTCAATTATTCATCGTTACCCATAGTACAGATGCATTAGTGGATGATTATCGAAATATTATTCGTTTATATCGCAATGAGACAGGTGTTGTTCGTGGCGCTTGTGGTGTGACATTCCAATTTCCTCGGGAGGTGGAAAAACATTTGATTATGCACTTCCCAGAGGCGAAAGAAGCACTTTATTCGCGCTGTATTATCCTCGTAGAAGGGGAAACTGAGTATGGTAGCTTTAGTGGATTTGCTAAACATATAGGTGTGGATTTTGATTATTATGGTATATGTCTTATTAATGCACGAGGGGAAGCCTCTATTGCAAAGCTTAATAAGCTATTTCGTAGTTTTTCCATTCCAACGGTAGCGTTATATGACAAGGATGTGCAGGATCGTCATGGTAAAGTGAATCCTGATGTGTTTTACACCGATGAGATTTGTTATGAAATGGATTTGGTAGCACATCTATTGAAAACTAAAAATCGTTCTGTTATGGATGCCATTGTTCGAGATTTAGTGGAAGATGGGAGTGGCACCGTTACGAAGGATATGTTAAGACGGGGGATGGGTAAGTTAGGAATTACGCATAGTCAAATTGTACCTCGGAAGTTAAAAAATATCTCAGATCGCCGAATTGACGATTTATTGCTCTATTATTTTTCATGGTTCTTTTCCAATAAAGGTGTTATTGTGGGGCGGCGTATTTCCACGTATTTAACAGCTACCATGATTCCACCAGTGTTTAAAAGTGTCATTGAACGTGCGCGGGAGTTATCATTAGGGTCTCAGTTTGTGTTAAAGAAACCTATAGACTCTGATTAACGTCTGTTGGTATATACTTTTTTTAGTATATTTAATTATTTTATAAAACTATATCGAAAAATATTGACAAAGAGCCTTTACTCACCTATGATAAAAAGGTATTAAAGATTATGTCATTATTAACTTAACTAAGTAGGAGTCAAAATGAGCGAATTATTGAAAGAATTTAGAGAGTTTGCATTTAAAGGTAACATGATTGACCTTGCTGTTGGTATGATTATTGGCGCAGCTTTCACAGGTCTTGTGAAATCTATTGTTGGTAACATGGTAATGCCAATTATCAGCTTGTTTACCGGTGGTATTGACTTCAACAATATGTATGTGCCATTGAATGATGCAGCTCGTGCAGCAGCACAATCTGGTGCAGATATTGAAACAGCTCGTGCAGCTGGTGCAGTATTTGCATATGGTACATTCCTTACTGATTTGATTCAATTCTTGATTTTAGCATTTGTTGTATTCATGATGATTCGTTGCCTTACAAAAGCAATGGAAGCTGCTAAAAAAGAACAAGAAGAAGAAGCACCAACTACAAAAGAGTGCCCATTCTGTAAATCTGAAATCAATATCGAAGCAACTCGTTGCCCTAACTGTACTTCTGAATTGAACTAATTCCTTGTACATAACGCCCCATCAATAGATGGGGCGTTTTTTTATACCATTATTTTAAAACTATTATGACTCAATCAGTTGAATAATAGGTGCTAATAATTTTGTGTAGTTACTGATTCTTAGCTATAATAAAGATATATAATTATACAATTGAGTATTTGAGAGGATGATATACTAATGAAAACTAGACGGTTAGTACTTGCATTAGCTTTCACCATGATAGGCGCAATGACAACTATGGCAGCAACACCGAATATGTTAGATGCGGAGATGGGCGGAGCGCCTCAAGCCACGGCGAATACACCCCTTGTGGTACCAGCAGACAGCACGGTATTACCAGTAGATATTTCAAGACCATTCGTATCCTACATTTCCAATGTGGTGTATGCACAAAAACCAATTCGTGGTTATGAAAATGTAGCATTGAAATGGATGTATTGAAACCGCAGAGCAAAGAAAAAATGCCAGCCATCGTGTATGTAACTGGTGGTGGTTTTATCAATGCCAATAAGGATAGTTATATGCAACAACGCATGGATTTGGCAGAGCAAGGGTATGTGGTAGCTAGTATTGAGTATCGTGTGGGCGCTACGAATGGTGTTGCTAAATTTGATGTAGGTGAGAATCTAAATGAGTCTAGTGATGTGCAAGCGGCAGTTGATTTGTATGGTTTGTCTGATTTAACACAAGTAGGTGCTGATTACTCTGCTGAAGTGCAGGCAAAACACATGTCTCCAGGTGCGACAGAGGCCCTTTGGGTGAATGGCTCTGGCGTATTCGGTGGCAAGGATGGGGGCATTATGGCTGATCTTGAGGCGGTGAAAGCAGCGAACCCAATGACCTACATTTCTAGTAAAACACCACCGTTCTTGTTTTTCCACGGCTCCAAGGATACGTCTGTATCCCCAAGCCAAACAGAACTCGTGCATCAAGCCTTATTGGCTAAAGGAATGCCGTCTACGCGCTATGTAGTGCCTAATGCACCACATGGTGGTTACTATTGGGTACAACCAGCAGTTATGGATAAAATCATTGAGTTCTTTAATAGTACATTGAAGTAATAATACAAAAAAGCAGTGCTTAGATGACTCTCTTCGCACTGCTTTTGTTGTGTGATGTGATTACTAATAATATAATGGATTACTAATACATTATATTATTACTATGAAGTTGTAGGTATAGCGTATCTATGCCAGAGGTTATATTAACGTACTGGATTTGTTAATGTACCGATATCAGAAATGGTAATGGACACTTCATCACCAGATTTTAAATAGCGCGGAGGATTAAAACCTTTACCAACCCCAGATGGTGTGCCCGTAGCTATAATATCGCCTGGTTCTAATGTCATGCCACGGCTTAATGTAGCGATGAGTTCCGGAATAGGATGGATGAAATCATGAGTATCCCCTGATTGACGTAATTCACCATTCACAAATGTTTTTAAGGTAAATTGTTTTTCTTGTTTGTCCCCTAATAAAATGTAAGGGCCCATTGGACAGAATGTATCTAGACTTTTACCGAGGAACCATTGGATATGATTACGTTGTAAATCACGGGCGGATACATCGTTTAGGATGGTATAACCGAATACATAATCCCATGCTTCGGATTCTGAAATATTAGCGCCACGTTTTCCGATGATGATGGCGAGTTCACCTTCATAATCCACCATACTTGTTGCATGTGTATGCAATTGGATGTGTTCATTCGGTCCGATAACAGAGTTAGGTCGTTTTGTGAAGAAGATAGGTAATTCATTTTCCGCTTCTTTTTTGTCGCGAGTGAACTCTTTGATGTGTTCATCGTAGTTGAGGCCGATGCACATAACGTTACGTTGTACATTTGCGGGTTTAGTTAAAACAACCTCGGATAATTCATATGGTTCAGCGATAGGATCCTCTTTGTGTTTTTCCAAAGCAGAGGCTAGTGCTAATACACCTTCATTACCTTGCTCAATTAATTCATCGATAGTTTCAGGTAAGAATGTGAAATACATTTCCTCTAAATCGGCAGCACAGAGTATAGTTTGGTTTTCGTCGTTAATAACGCCCCAAGATTGGAGTCCATCTTTAGTTGTAAAAGCAGCAATTTTCATAAGTACCTCCCCATGATAGGTAAATGTATATTAAATATTTGCGTTCCTCGCTATTAAAGTAACTCATAATTATATTGAGTGTTGCTACTATTATATCATGATATGAGTAGAAAAATTATCTGTTTTCTTATATAATAAAATTTGACACAAAATCATAGAAATATCTATATGAAATATATATTTGGGTTGCACTGCTGGATACATCGGTAGGCCAAGAGATTTTCAAACTGTGAAGGCTCGGACAGCCGAGAAAAGGAGGAGCTATGGGAAAGAAACCAGTTGTGGTTGTCAATGGCAAGGCTCGTGAAGATGCATTAGCCTACTTGGCAGAACAAGTAGAGATTCGTCAGTGGACGGAAGAAAGAACAATGCCTCGTGAGACATTAAAAGAATGGTTACGTGAAGCCGATGGCTTGTGGAGCGTACGTCCTTTAGATATCGATGGTGATTTAGTAAAAGATGCGCCTAATCTTAAAGTAGTGGCTCAATCATCCGTAGGCTATGATAATGTAAAAGTAGATGAATTAACAGCCGCAGGTATTCCCTTTGGTAATACACCAGGTGTACTCAATGAAACAGTGGCTGAGCTAGCTTTTACATTGATTGCTTCGGCGAGTCGTCGCATTTATGAGAACATGAATTTTGTTACAGATGGTCAATGGCCTAAACAACCGACTGGTTGTGTGGTAGGTAAGGATTTGAGCCGTCGTACATTGGGCATTATTGGCATGGGTGGCATTGGCGTTTCTATTTCTCGTCGTGCTCGTGCATTCGGTATGACTGTGTTATATAACAACCGTCATCCGCGCAATGATGATAATTTATACATGACTACCTATAAAAGTCTTGATGAGTTATTGGCCTTGAGTGACGTTGTATGCGTTATGGCACCTCTCACAGATGAAACATATCATATGTGTGATGCCGAATTTTTCAAGAAAATGAAAAGTGATGCATTGTTCGTCAATGTTGGTCGTGGCAAAATTGTGGATACCGATGCACTTGTAGATGCGTTGAACAATGGTGAGATTGATTATGCTGCATTGGATGTGACAGATCCAGAGCCATTCCCAGCAGATCATCCATTGCTAAAAACTGGCAAAGCCCTCATTGTGCCACATATTGGATCCTATACGGACCGCACACGCTATGAAATGTGCATTTTAACGGCGGACAATATCATTGCTGGCGTTAATCAGAAACCATTGCCAGCGTGCGTAAACGAAGAAGTTAACTATAAAGAATAGTCTTTTAATTACTAAAATAAGGTTCATATAGTAGTTATATGCTATTGTAGATGATATTACTATGCCCATCATTATGATGCGGCTGATAGTATAATAATTAGGAGAAATGAATGTCTGAAGTAAATGAAAATCTAGCCACAGAAACTGCGGAAGAAGTAGTTGCTGTTAACTTTATCGAAGCAGAAATTAATAAAGATAACGAAGAAGGTGTATACGGTGGACGTGTACACACTCGTTTTCCACCAGAACCTAATGGATATTTGCACATTGGTCATGCGAAATCTATTTGCCTAAACTTTGGATTGGGTCAAGCCTATAAGGGCTTAACAAATCTTCGTTTTGATGATACAAACCCTGAAAAAGAAGACGTGGAATATGTAAATTCCATTAAAGAAGATGTAGAATGGTTAGGATTCCAATGGAATGGTACAGAGCTATATGCATCCGACTACTTTGATCAAATGTATGACTATGCGAAAGTGTTGATCCAAAAAGGCAAGGCTTACGTAGATGACCAAACGGCAGAACAAATTCGTCAAACTCGTGGTGATTTTTCCACACCTGGTACGAATAGTCCTTTCCGTGATCGTTCTGTAGAAGAAAACTTGAAACTCTTTGAAGAAATGAAAAACGGTGTATACGCGGATGGTGAAAAGGTGTTGCGTGCAAAAATTGACATGGCAGACCCTAATATTGTGATGCGTGACCCTGTGTTATATCGTATTGTAAACGCTGATCATCATAGAACTGGTAGTGCATGGAAAATTTATCCAATGTACGATTTTGCGCACCCTATCGAAGATGCTATTGAACGTATTACACATTCTGTATGTACATTGGAATTCGAAGTGCATCGCCCATTGTATAACTGGGTGCTTGAGGATTGGGCAGATTCTGAAAAACCTCGCCAAATCGAGTTTGCTCGTTTGAATGTGACCAATATGGTTATGAGTAAACGTAAACTACGTGCCCTAGTTGAAGCGAATCTCGTAGCAGGTTGGGATGATCCTCGTATGCCAACGATTTCCGGTTTGCGCCGTCGTGGTTATACGCCAGCAGCGATCCGCGATTTCTGTGAACGCATCGGTGTAGCTAAGGCTGATAGCACTGTTGATGTGGCACTTCTTGAATTCTGTATCCGTGAGGATTTGAAGCTCAAGGCTCCTCGTCCAATGGTTGTTATCGACCCTGTGAAAGTTATTATTGATAACTATCCAGAAGGCCAAATCGAAATGGTAACAGTGGAAAACAACCCAGAAAACGAAGAAATGGGTAGCCGTGAAGTTGCATTCGGTCGTGAAATCTACATTGAACGTAATGACTTTATGGAAGAGCCAATTAAAAAATTCTTCCGTTTGGCACCAGGTAAAGAAGTACGATTAAAAGGTGCTTACTTTGTAACATGCCAAAGCATCGTAAAAGATGATGCTGGTAACATCACTGAAATTCATTGTACCTATGATCCAGAAACGAAGAGTGGCAGTGGTTGCACTCGTAAGGTAAAAGGGACATTGCATTGGGTTGAGGCCTCTACAGCAGTAGATGTAGAAGCTCGTTTGTATGATTATCTACTAAAAGAAGATAGTGATGGCAAAGATTTCCTTGGTGATTTTAACCCAGAATCTCTTCAAGTGATGCATAGTAAAGGTGAGGCTTGCCTTGGTACAACTAAACCAGGTGATCATTTCCAATTCTTGCGTCAAGGTTACTATGTGACTGATAAAGACAGTACACCAGATCATATTGTGGTGAATCGTATTGTTGGTCTTCGCGATAGCTGGGCTAAACAACAAAAGAAATAATACATATTCGCTACAAGTTTAGAATCATCTAGACTTGTAGCGTACTTTTTTAGATATACTTGATATATTGTGCCATGGTCACTATTGGTGTTGTAGGTACTATAGGTGAGCCTGCAAGTGAATTGTGGCACAATATATCAAATTAGTGGAGATTTACATGAAACGATTGATAAAAATATCCTTGATGGCCACTTGTTTTGCTGCTATCAGTTCGGTAGGTTTTGCTGCTAACTTAGCGGGCCTTGCACAAACATCAGTAACATATAATAAAATGCCTACAGGGGCAACTATGTATGACAACAATCCAAAGGCGCTATTTGCTAATGATGCAGTTACATCAGTGAAGGAGTATATCAGAAGTCTTGGTGCCTTAGATGCGAATACATATACACTAAATATTAAAAACGAAAACGAAATGAATTATGCTGTAGTGGCTGAGGTCGTGTTGGGCGAACAAACATTAAATCGAATGGGTATAAATCTGAATACTCGTGACAAAAAGGCTATGCTGGCTCAATTAGCCAATACTATTAATACAGCAGATATTAATACTGTACAACGTTATAAGGTAGTATCTCCATTGACTAAAAATGGCGATACCTATGCTGGTACATTCCAAATCAATACAACTCACAATAGCAATTATTACTCTGAGCAATTACATGTGACATTGTTTGATGATCGCTATGCGGGTCTATCTGTGCGTATCATTGCTATTGATACCAATAGCGATGCTAAAATTTGGCCACGTATTAGCGAGTTAATGAAATTGAAAACCAAATAGATTGATAAAATTCGATAAGCACTATGGTCTGAATGGGCTGTAGTGCTTTTTCTACTTATAAGCAATTGTATCGCTATAATAGCATGTACAATGCGGAGGGGAGTGTGATTGCTTTACAGAAATTTATGGTATAAATATGTGAATGTTTTGAAAAAAACTATCAAATATTCTTGACAATATTTCTCAATAGTCGTAAACTGTGTTTATAGGAATATTTCTCAATTTACTGAGTATTCTTACTTAACTTTCCCTTTATAAGCGACAGGTAAAACTATGATGAATTCAATTGACCATATCATTGGATTTCATTGTGCACCGGCAATTCGAGGCATTAAGTTGTCGAATTTGGTATCCATTCCACGGGACATGAATGATCAAATCCAAGTAGTATTGACTGAGTATAATAAACAATACAATACATTAGGTTTGTTCTTTTTTGAACTATGCCGTTGTAAAGAACGGAGATTGCTTCTAGTATTTAGAAAGTGTCAATACCGATGCGGTAGGTGCACAGCGCGCGTTCCTGTCTTATAAATTATGTCGGGAATATTGTCAAACACAGTTAAAACTGGGAAAAACGTTTAGTTCATTGGTCGCAAGAACGGCCTAGGAGGTACAAGATGATTGGTGTAGTATATTGGTCCGGTACAGGCAATACAGAAGCAATGGCTCAAGCAGTAGCTGAAGGCATCAAAGCAGCAGGTCAAGAAGTAGAAGTGAAATCCGTCTCTGAAATTTCCGTTGATGAAGCAGCAGCGTACGACAAAATCGCTCTTGGTTGTGCAGACATGGGTGCTGAACAATTAGAAGAAATGGAATTTGAACCATTCTATGTTGAATTAGAACCTAAATTGAGTGGTAAACAAACGGTAATCTTCGGCTCTTGGGGTTGGGGTGGTACTTGGTTAGATGACTGGGCTCCTCGTATCGAAGGTGCTGGCGGTATTGTTGTGGATAAATTACCTATCATGGGTACTCCTGATGATGACGGTCTTGCACAATGTAAAGAATTAGGCGAAAAACTAGCAAACGCTTAATTCTGATAGATTGCTGAATAACTATATGCTGATCTTAGCTATTTTCTTGGTGAAAGCATAGTTGCATAAGTTATAACAAAATTTTTCTCCTGAAAAGGATGTCACTGATTTCTTGAGTGACATCCTTTTTGCGTTATTAGGCCGTAAATTTGTTGGTATAATCCTAGCGCATGACATATGGTGAATGGTGATAGCGTATACCATAGAATGGTTGCTGCAATATAGTGATTAATACATGCGTTCCTATATAGGGAATGCTATGATTTTGTTATAGGGAATATGTATATCGAATTATTTGCTATAGTTTTTCCCTAATGGTATGATGAGTAAGTAAAAAATATCGACTGATATCGATATAAGTGATTTTGGTCACATAATAGGTCTGACAAACTAGCTTTCATAGGATGGGTAGGAATAGACGACTTGAGAGTATAGAGTGATATTATTGAAGGAGATTGAACATGAGTAAATATACTGGAATTCCATTTAGACATGATGTAGTAGGTAGTTTCTTGCGTCCTCAAGCAATTCATGATGCACGTCGTGCTTTTGAAGCCGGTACATTAACGGCAGAGGAATTGCGCGCTATCGAGGATCGCGAAATTAAAGCCTTGGTAGAAAAAGAAAAAGCCAATGGTTTGCAAGCGGTAACAGATGGCGAGTTCCGTCGTACTTACTGGCATTTAGATTTCCTTGAATTGTTACAAGGCGTAGAACATGTGAAAGCAGACGCGTGGTCCGTAGCTTTCAAAGGGCACCAACCAAAAGCTGCCACAATTGAAATCACTGATAAAATCGGTTTTGGTGACCATCCATTTGTGAAGGATTTTGAATACTTGAAAAGCGTTGCTGGCGATACTGTAGCAAAAATGACAATCCCATCTCCTTCCATGTTGCATTTGATTTGCTGTGTTCGCGCTGAAAACTATACACCCATCGAACGTTATGCGAACGAAGATGATTTGTACCGCGATATCGCATTGGCCTATCAAGAGGCTATTAAAGCATTCTATGCAGCTGGGTGCCGTTACTTGCAATTAGATGACACATCTTGGGGCGAATTCTGCGATTTGGAAAAACGCAAAGATTACGCAGCACGTGGTCTTGATTTAAATGTAATCGCTCAAAAATATGTGGATATGATTAACCTTGCGCTAGAAGCGAAACCAGAAGATATGACGATTACAATGCATATCTGTCGCGGTAATTTCCGTTCCACATGGTTCTCCTCCGGTGGTTATGAAACTGTAGCAGAAGTTTTGTTCGGTGGTTGTAATATCGATGGATTCTTCTTGGAATATGACTCTGATCGCGCGGGTGGGTTCAAACCATTGGCACACATCAAAGATCAACAAGTCGTACTTGGTCTAGTAAGTTCCAAATTGCCTGAACTTGAAAAATTTGAAGATATAGAGGCTCGTGTGAATGAGGCAGCGTTGTATGTACCAAAAGAACAACTTTGCTTGAGCCCACAATGTGGATTTGCCTCCACAGAAGAAGGTAATCTTCTCACAGAAGAAGAACAATGGGCTAAGATTCGTATGATTAAAGAATACGCTGAAAAAATCTGGTAATACAAAGCTAGATTATTAAAGACTAAAACAACAAAAAAGCTAGAACCAAATACACAAAACTGTGTTGGTTCTAGCTTTTTTATTTAGGTGAATTTTTGTGTGGCAATTAGTTTTTGAGTTCTTCTACAAATTCCTTCATGAGGCGGAGGGCTGTTTGTATTGTTTCTCTAGATGAGGCATAAGATATACGAATTTTATTTTTGCCACAGTCGCCAAAGGCAGATCCTGGTACAACAGCTACTTTTTTACTTTGTAGTAACTGAATAGCAAATTCTTCGTCGGAGAGTCCTGTGCTAGAGATATCTGGATATACATAGAAGGCGCCTTGTGGCACTGCTACGGTGAATCCCATTTCTTGTAGGCCAGTGACGATTAAATCACGGCGACCGTGGTATTCTTCACGCATGGCTTTGATACTATCATCACAGTCGCGAATGGCTACGATGGCAGCTCGTTGCACTGGTGTAGCAGGCGCTACAATACTATATTGATGGATTTTGATACACATATCGATGATGAATTTGGGTGCACATAGATAACCGATGCGCAATCCAGTCATGGCATAGGCTTTAGAGAAACCATTTAATGTAATTGTTCGTTCTTTCATATTCGGCAAGGCAGCAATGCTATGATGATCCGCATCATAGGTGAGTACAGAATAAATTTCGTCACTGATGACCATGATGTCATGTTTGATAGCGAAGTCTGCAATAGCCTGTAGTTGTTCTTTTGATAGAATAGCGCCCGTTGGGTTGGAAGGGAAGCCCATGAGTAGTGCCTTTGTGTTAGGCGTTACATATTTTTCGAGTTCCTCTACGGTGAGGGCAAAACCATCTTTCAAATAGGTTGGCACCATAACAGGTACACCATTATTTAATAGCACCTCACCTTTGTAGGCTACGTAGGATGGATCGGGAATGAGCACCTCGTCGCCATCGTTAAGAAGAACGCGGAGGGCTAAATCGATACCTTCGCTGGCACCAATGGTCAACATGATTTCACTGATATCATAGTTCACATGATAATGCTTGTTATACCATTCGCTGATAGCAGTTCGTAATTCAGGTAAACCGTGATTGCTTGTGTAATGGGTGTCTTGATTATCAAGGGCATGCTTCATTTCGTCTAGCACAGCTTGTGGAGGCGTGTAGTCTGGCTCGCCAATGGCTAGGGATACTACATTTTCTGTAGCCATTGCAAGCTCCCAAAATTTACGAATGCCAGAGGCTGGTAAATTGAGTGCTCGGTGGGAAAGATATTGTTGATAGTCCATGAGTTGTTCCTTTCAAGAAAAGTTCAATATTTAGTAGCTGATTGATGATTAACTCTATATTTCATACTAGAATATGTATTATAATTTTATAATAAGTGTACCATAAAATGCACTGAAGTAGTATGATTATATAAGACTATTAGAAATAGCTTTGATGATGAATCATCAATTGAGGTAGTTATACAATAACTACCTTGATTAAGTATAGAATGGAACTAATAGGTATATAACTATTAGTCGTAGGAGTAAATAGATGAGTACAGAACGATTTACTGTAATCTATCGTATTGAATGTGACACGTACGATGAAGCAAAGGCTGTTATGTGGGCCCTTCAAGTGGAACAAACTATAGAATTCCCTTATGAATTTGTCACAGATCCATATATTAAAAATGAGGTGACCGGTCAGCTCGTATCCTTAGAACCAATGCCTGTGGGGAGTCATTACCGTACCGTTGGCGTTATGCCGGGGCGGGAATTGGATGAATCCCATTACTTTATTGGGGTTGTGTCCTATTTAGTGGATACAACGTCTATGGAAGCGACACAATTTTTAAATGTCCTATTTGGTAATTCCTCATTACAACCTGGTATCTGGGTGGTAGATCTTGAATTATGCCCGTCTTTGGTGGCTACTTTTGGTGGTCCTCGATTTGGATTGTCTGGATTGCGTGAGATTCTTGGTGTACCTAAACGAGCGATGATGCAAGCCGTTATTAAACCGATGGGAACACACAATGAAACATTAGCTAACATGTGCGCTGCCTATACGCGGGGTGGTGTAGATGTCATTAAAGATGATCATGGTATTACGAACCAGAATTTTAGCGATTTTAAAGATCGTGTGGCACGTTGTGCAGAACAGGTGAATTCTGTGAATGCCCAAAATGGCACGAATACGCTTTATGCGGCCAATGTATCCGCTGATGGGGTTGAGGTATTGGAACGTGCTTACTATGCGAAATCCGTAGGGGCTACTGCATTGATGGTGGCACCAAGTTTGATTGGTTTTGGTTGGCTCCATGCATTAGCCACAGATTCAGAATTAGGATTGCCCATAATTGCCCATCCAGCTTTTGGCGGTGGATTTTCTTTGCCTGGCATATCTGGTATTGCAGATTATTTATATCTTGGTTTATTGCCACGTATTTTTGGTGCGGATATGCCGATTTTTGTGTCTTATGGTGGTCGATTTACCTTTACAGCACCACAATGTAAAAGAATCTCTAGTTACATTCGTAGTGCATATCAGAATATGGCTCCAGCGGTTCCATCACCGGGTGGTGGCGTGACGGATGCACGACTTGACGAATTGGTGAGCATTTACGACAATGATACAATGTTCCTCGTCGGTGGTGACATGTTCCGTCGTGGTCCTGATTTAGAGGCAAATATGAAATATTTTATTAGTCGCCTCGAAGCGTTGTGTTAGGAGGTCTCATGGTACCATTAAAGGAATTGCAGTTAGCACCTGCATTACAGGAAAAATTACAAGCATTAGAAAACTATATACGAGACCTTGGATCTATTGTGGTGGCCTACTCTGGCGGTGTGGATAGCACTTTGGTGGCAGCTGTAGCGCAACAAGTTCTCGGCGACAAAGCCTGTGCTTTTACGGTGGATTCCCCGACCTATGCAGAAGGGGAAACGCAGGAGGCCATTGATTTTGCTAAGGATATCGGCATTAAACATACTGTACAATACATTGATGAACTAGAAAATGATGAGTTTACAGCGAATACGGAGGACCGTTGTTACGTGTGTAAAAAATCTCGTTTTTCTGGACTCGTGGATTGGGCCAAAGAACAAGGTATCCAATGGATTCTTGACGGCAGTAATGTAGATGATTTAGGTGATTACCGCCCCGGTATGCGCGCGTTGTCTGAATTAGAGGGCATCAAGAGTCCTTTAATGGATACCGGCTTTAGTAAGCCTGAAATTCGTACGGTGGCCAAGGCCATGGGACTCAAGGCCTGGGATAAACCGAGCGCACCTTGTTTGGCGACTCGTGTGCCCTATGGACATACTATTACACCAGAGGCGCTAGCGCGTATTAGTAAAGGGGAACATTTCCTTCGTCAATATACGAAAAATAATTTCCGCGTTCGTGATCATGAGACTGTGGCGCGCATTGAGGTGGTGGCGGAGGACTTTGCTTTGTTTGCGAATCCTGACCAACGGAAAACAATAAATGATTATTTTGAAAGCCTGGGCTTTCACTATGTTTGTGTTGATTTAAAACCATTTAAGAGTGGTAATTTGAATCGGGAAGTGACACAAGACAAGGATTAGATAGAAACGTATTGCATAACATGTTGCTGTGTAGTACCCGAATGCATCGGATATTACAGAGTAATTATTGTAGATGCAATAGATTGATATAGTAGAAGGGATGTTAATTTGGTAACACAAAATTCGTTAGCCACAGAGGTTCATGTGCTAGCTAGCGGTAGTAAAGGAAATTGTACGCTTATCCGGCGTGGGGAATCCTTTATCTTGCATGATGCAGGTATCAGTTGTCGACGTATCGTAAATGGTGTGAAGGAACTAGGCTTAGAGATGCACAGTTTAGAGGGCGTTTTTATTAGCCATGAACATTCGGATCATATTGGAGGATTGCAACAACTATTAAAACGATTTGATATCCCTGTGTACACAAAACAAGATACATGGCGCCAAATCCAATCACGGCTAACGGTACCAAATCATAATTTAGTAGCCCTTACAAAAGGGAGTTTGACTATCGGGAATATGGTAGTAGAGCCGTTTCGCGTTAGTCATGATGCGGCAGATCCTATCGGGATAAACGTATTTGCGGGCGATCAAAAGGTGACGGTGCTCACAGACTCTGGTGAGGTGGATGATCGGATGCTGCGATATTTGGATGATACGACAATGCTCGTGTTGGAGGCCAATTACGATCCACATATGCTTAAATTTGGTCCTTATGATCGATTTTTGAAAGAGCGTGTAGCGGGGCCTCAAGGTCATTTGAGTAATGATGCTACCGCACAAGCCTTGCTCATGATGAAACGACCTAATTTTATGCAGGTTATCTTGGCACATCGTTCTGAAAATAATAACAATCCAGTCCTTGTGACACAAACTATTGGCAATATGTTGGTGCAAGGCGGTGTTCGTATCGGGCCAGAAATGAAATTGCAACATGGTCAGCCCAATGAGTGCGTGTCTATGGTAGAGGTGACAAAATGAGATTTTCCGTTGTATGCATTGGTAAATTAAAGGAAACCTATCTTCGTGATGGGGTGGCGGAATTTGTAAAACGTATGAGACCCTATGGGGGTGTCACCATTACAGAATTAAATGAAAGCAAGATCGGCGATAAACCTAGCGATGCTGATCGTTTGCAAGTGGTCAATGAGGAGGGACAGCGTTTATTGAAAGCAGTTCCAAAATCTGCACACATGGTGTTGCTTGATGTGTATGGTAAAACTATGTCATCCGAGGAATTGGCTAAGACCGTGTCTGATCTAGAGGTGAGTGGCACCAGCGATATGTGTTTTATCATTGGTGGCGCCTTTGGGGTGAGTGAAGAATTAAGAAACTCTGTGCATTATAAGTTATCATTCAGTCCTATGACTTTCACCCACCAAATGGTGAGATTACTGTTGGTTGAGCAGATTTATAGGGCTTGTAAAATTAATCGACGCGAGCCATATCACTGGTAATCGGTGATTGAATAATTGTGTATATATTTTAGTGTATATATTATAAAGAGAACGTATTATAGAAATCATGTATTATAAAAAGGATTTTTCTTATTCAATAGCGAATATATATAATATAGACATATATGAGATGCTACCATATTAGTCTATATGAATATGTAGAAACCGTAGAGTAAACCAGTATGAGATCCTAGAGGATACTCGCAAGGAGGAGATACTATGAGAATAGAAGAAGTAATGAACAAATATCCTGTTACTATTGATAAGCAAGCACCAATTTCTGATGTAGCAGAATTACTTGTAAAGTACAATTTAACAGCTGTATCTGTGGTGGATGAAAGTAACAAATTGATTGGTATCATTACAGAAGGTGATTTGCTTTACAAAAAAGTGCGTCCTCATGTACCTCATTATGTAAATGTTCTTGGCGCAAGTATTTACTACAATGGTATTGGAGAATATAACTCTCAATTTAAAAAACTATTAGCATCTAGCGTAGAAGATTTGATGACGAAAGAGGTCATTACTGCTAAGCCAGAAACAGAAGTAGAAGAGGTGGTTGCAGTAATGCTTGATAAACATCTTAAATCCATGCCCGTTGTGGATGAAGAAGGTGTTTTGATTGGCTCTTTGGGACGCCGTGATATTATCAAATTAATTGCTAAAGATAACTAAACTATTTGTGGGCTACACGAAGTGAATAAATTATGTTGAATATAGCCAGGCATATCACTGAGTATGTGATGTGACCTGGTTATTTCAATGTTATTACATAATTGCATTGACTTGACTTTTATGTTATTATAAACAGTGCATAATATACTACAGAAATTTGGGCGAGTGAGCCCTTCGAGGAGGACATATTTTAAATGAAAGCAACTGTAAACCCTGTTGATCAACACGTAGTTACGTTAAACATTGAAGTGCCAGCTACAGAAGTAGACAAGGCTGTTAAACAAGCGGTAAAACGCATTGCAAACCAAGTAAACATTCCTGGTTTCCGTAAAGGTCATGCACCTCGTCGTATTATTGAAATGAACTTCGGTAAAGAAGCAGTTTTGGAAGAAGCATTCGAAATCTTGGCTAACCAAAATTACACTGCAGCTCTTCGCGAAAATGATATCGTACCTGTATCTGATCCTGAAATCGAACGCGTACAATTCGAAGAAGGTAAAGATTTAGTGTTCAAAGCAACTTTGACTAAACGCCCTGAAGTAACTCTTGGCGATTACAAAGGTTTAGAAGCTGAAAAACAGGACGCTACTGTATCTGACGAACAAGTAGAAGAACAATTGAATGGTATCCGTGAACAACAAGCTAAAATGGTTGTTGCTGAAGAAGGCGCTACATTACAAAAAGACGACTTTGCAGTAATCGACTTCGCAGGTACTGTGGATGGTAAAGCTTTCGACGGTGGCGAAGGTAAATCCTACCCATTACAAATTGGTTCCGGTAACTTCATTCCTGGCTTTGAAGATCAATTGATTGGTGCAAAAGCTGGCGATGACGTAACTGTAAAAGTTACATTCCCTGAAGACTATTTTGTAGCTGAATTAGCTGGTAAAGAAGCAGAATTCGCAACTCATGTTCATGACATTAAACGCAAAGAATTGCCTGAATTGAACGATGAATTTGCTAAAGAAGCTAGCTCCTACGAAACAATTGAAGAATTGAAAGCTGACCTTCGCAAAAAATTAGAAGAAGAAGCTTCTCATCGTGCCATCGATAACTACAATGGTGAATTGATTCAAACAGCTGTTAAAAATGCAACTGTAGAAATCCCAGAAGTTATGGTTGACGATCGTGTAGAACAAATGGTTCAAGAATTGGCTATGAATATGGAAGGCCGTGGCTTGAAACTTGATGACTACTTGAAATTCTCCAATAAAACTATTGAAGACTTAAAAGTTGAATATAAAGATAGCGCAGCAGAAAATGTACGTGCTGATTTAGTTCTTGACGCTATTGCTCAAGCAGAAGGTCTTGAAGTAACTCCTGACGACATGAACCGCGAAATCTTTGTTATGGCCCAAAACTTCGGTGCAGACCCTAAAGAAGTTTGGGATATTATTGCTAAAGAAGGCCGTGTGTCTATGTTAGCAAGCTCCGTAGCTCGTAAAAAAGCAGCTCGTTTCATCATTGACAACGCTAAAGGTGCTGAAGAAGCTAAATAATTCTTGCTGACTGGATGCATGTGATATGGTGATTACATGTATGTTCCAATCGTAGTAGAACAAAGTGAACGTGGTGAGCGTTCTTACGATATTTATTCTCGTTTGTTGAAAGACCGCATTGTATTCTTGGGTGGTCCTATCGATGATAATGTAGCGAATGCAGTTATTGCACAGCTTTTATTCCTCGAAGCTGAAGACCCAGATAAAGATATCCATCTTTACATCAATAGCCCTGGTGGTGTAGTCACTGCTGGCATGGCTATTTATGATACAATGCAGTACATCAAACCTGATGTTTCCACAATTTGTGTTGGCTCTGCAGCCAGCATGGGTGCTGTTTTATTGACAGCAGGTGCAAAAGGTAAACGCTATGCGTTACCACATGCTCGTGTTATGATTCACCAACCATTAGGTGGCGTACAAGGGCAAGCATCTGAAATCGAAATTCATGCCCGCGAAATTCTTCGTATGCGTGAAGAATTGAATGGTATCTTGGCATCCCACAGTGGTCAATCCATTGATGTAGTGGCCAAAGATACTGATCGCGACAATTTCATGAGCACTCAAGATGCGGTTAATTATGGCCTCATTGACGAAGTTCTTGAAAGACCAGTTGCGACAGGCAAGTAATGGAGGAACCTTTTGGCTAAAGATAAAGAAACTATGCGTTGTAGCTTTTGCGGACGCACTAGTGAAGAAGTACGCAAATTAGTGGCAGGTCCTAATGTATTTATCTGCGATGAATGCATTGAAGTATGTCAAAGCATTATCGAAGAAGAATTAGGTGCAATAGAATCTGAAGGCTTTGCCCTTAAAGAAGTACCTACACCAAAAGAAATTAAAGCACATCTTGACCAATATGTTATTGGTCAAGATAGTGCTAAAATCTCCTTGGCTGTAGCAGTATATAATCACTATAAACGTTTACAAACAGATAATGTTGTAGATGATGTAGAATTACAAAAAGCAAATGTATTGTTCATTGGACCTACAGGTAGTGGGAAAACATTGTTAGCCCAAACCTTGGCGAAAATGCTAGAAGTACCATTTGCCATTGCTGATGCGACAAGCTTAACAGAGGCTGGTTACGTTGGGGAAGATGTGGAAAATATCTTACTCAAATTAATCCAAGCTGCTGATTTTGATATTGAGCGCGCAGAACGCGGCATTATTTATATCGATGAAATCGATAAAATCGCCCGCAAATCTGAAAATCCTTCCATTACACGTGATGTGTCTGGGGAAGGTGTGCAACAGGCATTACTTAAAATACTAGAAGGTACGGTCGCTTCTGTTCCACCGCAAGGGGGACGTAAGCATCCTAATCAAGAGATGTTACAAATTGATACAACAAATATCTTGTTCATTTGTGGCGGTGCTTTTGACGGAATGGATAGAGTCATTTCCAAACGTACAGCTAAGAAAACTCTAGGGTTCGGCGCTGATGTGCAACGAACTGAAGAGAAGGATGTGTCTGCTATTTTGAAACAAGTTGTACCAGAAGATTTGTTAAAATTTGGTCTTATCCCTGAATTCATTGGACGTTTACCAGTAATGGTAACACTTGATCTATTGGACAGAGATGCATTGATTCAAATTTTGACACAGCCTAAAAACGCATTGACAAAACAATACGAAAAAATGGTATCCCTTGATGGCGTTGAGTTGACTTTCACCCAAGATGCATTAGAAGAAATCGCTGATGAAGCATTACAGCGTAAAACTGGTGCTCGTGGATTGCGTTCCATTATTGAAAAAGTAATGAAACATGTGATGTACGAAATTCCATCTATGCCAGACGTTAAAAAATGTATTGTAAACCGTGAATCCGTAATAGGCACAGGTGAACCTATACTCAAAAATGAGGCAGACCAAGATATCCAGTTGAACTCGTAATTCTAAGAAACTCATTTCTGTGTAGGAATGAGTTTCTTTTCATAATATATAAAGCCGGAGGAACTATGAATTTACTCGAAGTGGGAATTCCTACTGTCCCTTTGAGAGGTATGGTAGTGTACCCAAATATCGTAATTCATCTTGATATTGGCCGCGATAAATCCATCAAAGCCGTTGAAAAAGCGATGGAAAACGACCGTATTCTTGCGGTAGTAACTCAAAAAGATGATGCTGTGGAGGATCCAACTGTTCATGATTTGGCAGTGATGGGGACTCTCGTTAAAATAAAACAAATGTTACGTCTGCCAGGGGGCATCGTACGTATTCTCGTAGAAGGTATTACTCGTATTCGCGTGATGAATATAACGAGTATGGATCCATTCTATGTAGGCGATTTTGATCGTGTTGGTTCTGTCTATGATGATGATGTGGAATTAGAAGCCTACCGTCGGCTCGTACAAGCAAAATTCACGAATTGGGCAGAAGAAGCAAAATCCATTACAGAAGAAGGCATCAGCCGTGTGATGGAATTGCGTGACCCTTGTGAATTGGCTGACCAAGTAGCATTCCTATTGCCCATCGATAATAGCAAACGTCAAGAGCTATTGGAGGAACTAAATGTAGCTCGTCGTTTAAATATGATTGTAGGCATCTTGAATATGGAATTGCAAATCTCTGATTTGGAAAATTCCATTAATAACCAAGTTCGCCAATCCATGGAAAAAGCACAAAAGGAATATTTCCTTCGCGAAAAAATCCGTGTTATCCATGATGAATTAGGTGATAAAGGTGATCCAGAGGAAGAAGCAGAAGAACTTCGCAAACAATTGAAGAATTTGGAATTGTCCGAAGAGATTCATGAGCGTATCGATAAAGAGATTTCTCGCTATAGCCGTATGCCATCCATGATGCCAGAAGCTACCATCCTAAGAAATTATTTAGATTGGGTGCTTAATTTGCCATGGAATGAATTCTCTGATGATCGTTTAGATATTAAAGAAGCGCGGGAAATGCTAGATGCGGATCACTATGGTTTGGATAAAGTAAAAAAACGTATTCTTGAATTCCTTGCTGTTCGTAAACTCACAGATAAACAAAGTGGGTCTATCCTTTGTTTAGTAGGCCCTCCAGGGGTTGGTAAAACATCTTTGGCCACGTCTATTGCAAAGGCGATGAACCGTAAATTTGTACGTGCTTCCCTAGGTGGTGTTCGTGATGAAGCGGAAATTCGTGGTCATCGTCGTACGTACATCGGTGCATTGCCAGGCCGTATGATTCAAGGTATTAAAAATGCAGGAACGCGTAATCCTGTGTTCTTACTTGATGAAATCGACAAATTAGCCTCTGATTACAAGGGCGATCCATCCTCTGCATTGTTAGAGGTCTTGGACCCTGAACAAAATAACACATTTAGCGATCACTTCATTGAAATTCCATTTGACTTCTCTGATGTATTCTGGATTACTACAGCTAACGTAGCCTCCAATATTCCGGGTCCGTTATTAGATCGTATGGAAATCATCGAGCTCACAAGCTATATGGAAGACGAGAAATTAGAAATCGCTAAACGATATTTGGCACCAAAACAAATTATACGCAATGGTTTAGAAGACCATAAAGTGAAATTGTCTGATGCTGTATTGAAAAAAATTGTTTCTGAGTATACTCGAGAAGCAGGTGTGCGTCGTCTTGAAAAAACAATTGCTAAAGTATGTCGCAAAATGGCGTACCAAATTGTGGAAGAAGACGGTACATCACCAAAAGTATCCGTTAAAAATCTTCATGAATATCTTGGTGCACCAATCTATATTGAAGAAGAACGTGAAAAACGCCCACAAGTTGGTCTTGTATGCGGTTTAGCATGGACTTCTGTAGGTGGTGTTGTGCTTCCTTGTGAAGCTACCACTATGGCTGGCACTGGCAAATTAAGTCTCACCGGTAGCCTTGGTAAAGTTATGCAAGAATCTGGTCACGCTGCGATGAGCTATATCCGTCATAATACGAAAGCCTTGAAGGTGGACGAAGAATTCTATAAAAAATTCGATATTCATGTTCATTTGCCAGAAGGGGCTACGCCTAAGGATGGCCCTTCGGCAGGTATTACCATGACATTGGCTATCGTGTCTGCTTTGACAAACCGTAAAGTTCGTTCTGATATCGCTATGACTGGTGAAATTACATTACGGGGGCGCGTATTGCCAATCGGTGGATTAAAAGAGAAATTGTTGGCTGCACTTTCCTATGGTGTGAAAGAAGTGCTTATTCCGAAAGGGAATGTCAAAGATATTGATGAATTGCCGGATAGTGTAAAAGAAGGTCTCATCATTACACCAGTAAAAACTATGGATGAAGTATTAGCAAAGGCACTTGTATAATGCAAAAAAGAAAAAAAACGAACAAGCCCCAAGGTCCAGCTCCCGTGTATACGAGAAAGGTACCTGCAGGCCCTCGCATTATTGCTGCAAAATATAATATATCTTGTGTGAAAGAAGACCAATACCCAGAGGGCGACACAGTAGAGGTTGCCTTCTTGGGTCGCTCTAATGTAGGTAAATCCTCATTAATTAATTCCTTATGTAATTATCGAGGACTTGCCTTGGTGAGCGGACAGCCGGGTAAAACAAAAACGATTAATTTCTTTGATATCGAGTCCAAGGAAAACATCAGTGAAACGGAAGAACGCCGTTATAACTGGTTCCTCGTAGATTTACCGGGCTATGGTTTTGCTAAAACGAACAAGGGGAATCGCGATTTATGGTCTTCTTTCATAGCAGACTATATTTTGCATTCACCGCGATTGATGCTATTATGCCTGTTGATTGACGGCCGTCATCCTGAAATGCCTATCGATAAGCAAGCCTTTGATTGGCTTGTACAGGCTGGGGTGCCACTACAAATCGTAGTAACGAAAATCGATAAATTAAATTCCAAAGAGCGTCAGTCTAATTTAGCGAAAATCAAGGAACTCTATCCAACGGAAACGCCACCGATTCCGTATAGTTCATTGAAACATACGGGACGCGAGCTGTTACAACAACGTATTAATGAAATATTAGTGGGAGACGAAGCATGAGCGAGGCTACACAATTCGATATAATTGAACAAATCGGCCAAGACTTAGAACAAGTCGAAGTATCTCTAGCAGCGTCTTTTGAAACGGGTGCAGAGGATTTCAATGCTCTGATTCGGCCGTTATCTGCAGCAGGTGGTAAACGCTTGCGTGCACAACTCTGTATTTTGGTAGCTCTTGCGGGAAATTCCGTACAAGAGGAGCGTATTAAAATTGCAGAATCTGTGGAAATGTTACATTTGGCAACATTGATTCATGATGATGTACTCGACCAAGCCGCTATTCGACGCGGAGAAAGTACCATCCACACTCATAAGGGCAATAAAATCGCTATTTTAAGTGGGGATTATCTATTTGCCAAATGTTTTGCTTTGGTGGCTAGTCTTAACAGTACGGAATACCTTAAGGTGTTTACACATATCATCACATGCCTCGTTGAGGGTGAATTCATGCAGATGGAGGATGTGTACCGCATTGACCAAGGAATTGACCGTTATATGACGAAAACCCAGAAAAAAACGGCAGACTTTATGGAAGGCTGTATGGAACTGGGCGGCATGTTAGGGGGATGGTCTCCTGAGCATATCGTGCAATTGAAACGCTATGGTCACGCATTGGGGATGGTATTCCAAATTACCGATGATATCATGGACTATCGTGAAAGCTCCGATACTACGGGCAAACCGTCAGGCAATGATCTCAAGGAAGGTTTATTAACCTATCCATTATTGAGCATTGTTACAGATGACAATAAAGACAAACTATTGGCAGATATTAAAAACCTTGCTAATGGCGGTGATGATCAAGCCATCATTGACTATGTCATTGCTCAAGGCGGTGTAGATAATACCCTAGTTGTAGCTGATAAATACTGCAATGACGCCTATGATGCACTAAACCAATTACCTGATTTTGATGGTAAAGTACTATTAGAAATGGCTGTAGCTAATTTAGCAGATAGAAAGGTATAGTATGGAAGCGTTCGAACCGAAAGACTTCGAATATCCCCCTAAGAAACCTTCTCTTGATAGTGTGATTCGTCAGAAACGGCGACAAGTGGCACTAGCCAAAGAGCAACAAGCCTTCAAGGTAGGACCACATCCAACGGAAGCAAATCCTAAGGGAGTTGCCGGTGATGAGAATGTGGAAACTACTGATGGGGACGTAGTAGCGGGTTCTGATAACACTGGTGACTCTAGTGTTGGTACACAAATAGTTGAACAAGAACCGCGTTATACGGAAATGGAACAAAAAATGATGGACGAGGCTCGTGATTTGTCCTTGGTAGGGCATTTAACAGAGTTGCGTCACCGTATTATTATTATGGCTATTGCCATAGTCATTGGCTCAGGGATCGCCTTTTATTATGTAGATGTTTTATTGGCTTTATTGGTTGGTCCTGCGGGCAAACTCTATTATATGCGTCCTACAGAAGCGTTCTTCACCTATATGAAGGTGGCTGTTGTAGGCGGTATCATATTAGCATCGCCTGTCATTTTATACCAAATATGGATGTTCATCGTACCAGCCCTGACAACGCGAGAGAAACGACTGACAAACTGGATTATTCCCGTGGCGGTCATGTTGTTTGCGATGGGGATTATATTTTCCTATACTCTCGTCTTGCCGGCAGCCGTTAAATTCTTTATTGGATTCGGTACAGATGAATTAGAAGCACTATTTTCTATTGGTCAATACATAGACTTTGTGATAGCCTTTATATTGCCATTTGGATTGATTTTTGAATTACCGCTGGTGTTAATCATTATGGGGTATTTCAATTTAATCAACTCCATGTTCTTAAAGAGCAAACGAAAAATCTTTATTTTACTGTCTTTCATTATCGGGGCGGCCATCTCGCCAACACCTGATATGTTTTCTCAGACGATGATTGCATTGCCGATGATTTGTCTCTATGAAATTTCCGTCTTTGTATTATCGAAAATGATGAAAAAGTAATGTTACTTTTAGGAGGAACAATGAAAACCTACGAAAATTTAACGACCTATAACCCTGGTGACATTGAGAAAAAATGGTATGGTTATTGGGAAGCACAAGGCTACTTTCACGAAGAAGTAGATTCCAATAAACCACCATTCAGCATTGTCTTGCCACCTCCGAATGTAACAGGTATGTTACACATGGGTCATGCCCTTGATAACACATTGCAAGATATCTTGATTCGTTTCAAACGCATGCAAGGTTATAACGTATTGTGGATGCCTGGTACTGACCATGCGGGTATCGCTACACAAATTAAAGTAGAAGAAATGCTTGCGAAAAACGAAGGCAAATCTCGTCACGATTTAGGTCGTGAAAAATTTGTGGAACGCGTATGGGAATGGAAAAAAGAATACGGCGATACTATCGTTAAACAAATTCGTAGTTTAGGTGCCTCCTGTGACTGGTCTCGTGAACGTTTTACTTTGGATGAAGGCTATTATCATGCAGTGCGCGAAGTATTCGTAGCATTGTACGAAAAAGGTTTAATCTATCGTGGTGAACGTATTACGAACTGGTGCCCTCGTTGTAACACTGCGCTCAGTGATGTAGAAGTAGAACATGAAGACGAACATGGTCATTTGTGGTACATCAACTATCCTGTTAAGGATGATGCTACACGTTTTGTAACAGTGGCTACAACACGTCCTGAAACTATGTTTGGTGACGTGGCGGTAGCAGTTAACCCCGATGATGATCGGTATAAAGATTTGATTGGTAAAACATTAGTATTACCATTCGTAAATCGTGAAATTCCAGTGATTGCCGATGACTATGTTGACTCTAGCTTCGGTACTGGTTGTGTAAAAATTACACCAGCTCATGACCCTAACGATTTTGAAATGGGCCAACGCCATAATTTGGAATCTATCACTGTTATGAATCTTGATGGTTCTATGAATGCCTTGGCAGGTAAATTTGAAGGTTTGACTCGTGAAGAAGCTCGTAAGCAAGCCGTAGCTGAGTTAAAAGAAATGGGCCTATTGGCTAAAATCGATGACCATGATCATGCAGTAGGTCATTGTTCCCGTTGCCATACGATAGTGGAACCATTAGTGTCCAAACAATGGTATGTAAACATGGAACCATTAGCAAAACCTGCTCTTGATGTGGTATACGATAAATCCATCGAATTCGTGCCAGAACGTTTCACAAAAACGTACACAAACTGGCTTGAAAATATCCGCGACTGGTGTATCTCTCGCCAATTGTGGTGGGGTCATCGCATTCCTGCTTGGTATTGCGATAGCTGTGGTGAAACCATCGTTTCCCGTGAGGATATTACAGAATGTCCTCATTGTCATGGGACAGTAACACAAGATCCAGACGTACTTGATACATGGTTCAGTTCCGCTTTGTGGCCATTTGCTACAATGGGCTGGCCTGAAAATACGAAGGAACTCGAACAATGGTATCCAACTAGCGTACTTGTAACTGGTTACGATATCATCTTCTTCTGGGTAGCTCGCATGATCTTCATGGGTCTTGAATTTGAAAAGGAAATTCCGTTCAAACACGTATTTATCCATGGTCTCGTTCGCGATAGCCAAGGTCGTAAGATGTCCAAGTCCTTGGGTAATGGTATCAATCCACTTGATGTAATCGACGAATATGGTGCTGATGCATTGCGTTTTACGTTAGTAACTGGTAATACCCCTGGTAACGATATGCGTTTCTATATGGAACGCGTTGAGGCGAACCGTAACTTTGCTAATAAAATTTGGAATGCCTCTAAATTCGTATTAATGAACCTCGACGGCTATGATGAAAGCTTCGTTCCAACCGACGCTGATTTAACATTGGCGGATAAATGGATTATTGAAAGCTATAATGATGCCGTTGCAAACATCACGGCAAACCTAGATAAATTTGAATTAGGTGAAGCTGCTAGCACTGTATATGATTTCATTTGGAATACATACTGTGACTGGTACATCGAGCTGGCAAAACCTCGTTTGTACAATAAAGAAGGCGGTCGTGACCGTGCCACTGCACAATACTTGTTGGTTAATATCCTTCGCCATATGCTTGAATTGTTACATCCATTCATGCCGTTTGTAACTGAACACATTTGGCAACATTTGCCTCATGAAGGGGACAGCATCGTTGTAGCTAAATGGCCAACAGCATTGCCTTTCACAGAACAAAAAGAGGCAGCTCGTCAAATGCAAGTGATGATGGATGCTATCAAAGGCATTCGTAACATGCGTGCAGAAATGAATGTACCATTAGGTAAAAAAGCAGAAGTTATTTTGGCACCTACTGATGAGTCCCTCATGGACACAGTGTCAGCACATGGTGATTATTTCGTCACATTAGCCTGGGCTGAAAAAGTAACTATCCTTAATAGCACAGATGCTAAACCAGAAAATGCTACCGTAACCGTAGTTAATGGTTTAGAAGTATACTTGCTTCTTAAAGATTTGATTGATGCCGACAAAGAACGTGAACGTATCAACAAAGAAAAAGAACAAATGAAAAAAGAAATTTCCCGTCTAGAAGGTAAATTGAATAACCAAGGTTTCTTGGACAAAGCACCAGAAGCAGTTGTGGCAAAAGAACAAGAAAAATTGGCTGAATACAAACAAAAACAACAAGCCTTGTTAGAACGTGAAGAATTCTTGAAAACTTTATAGGAGGTATCCATGACATACGAACAAGCTGTGCAATATTTAGAAGAAGCATCATCCTTTGGCATTAAACCAGGCTTGGAACGCATCACTGCGCTTCTCGCTGAATTGGGGAATCCAGAGAAGAGCTATAAAATTGTGCATGTTACCGGCACGAATGGTAAGGGCTCTGTAACTACGTATGTGTCATATGCCTTGTTTAATAGTGGACTCAGGGTGGGGCGATTTACTTCGCCTCACCTTGAATCCTATACAGAGCGTATGCACATCAATGATGCCAACATCAGCGAAGATGGTTTTGGCGCACTCATTGAACGAGTAAAACCAGCGGTGGATGCCATTATTGCAAAGGGCATCGAAGCACCTACACAATTTGAAATCCTCACAGCAGCGGCATTTCTGTTCTTTCAAGAGCAAGAGGTGGATTATGCGGTGGTAGAGGTAGGTCTTGGCGGTTTGTTAGATTCTACGAATGTGGTAACACCAGTAGTATCTGTGATTACGAATGTATCCATTGATCATCAGGCCTATTGTGGTAATACCATTGAGGAAATTGCGCATCACAAGGCGGGCATCATTAAGGAAGGTATTCCTGTAGTGACTGCGGCTCAAGGTGGGGCCCTCAATGTCATAGAAAATGAAGCAACTGCTAAACACGCACCACTATATGTGTTTAACAAACGTTTTGGCATTGGTAGTCGTAGCTCTATGAAAACAGGCCAAATGGTGACTGTTAGCACAGAGGATGGGCAGCCAGCAATGTTATTTACATCCCTAGTAGGGATTCATCAAGCCGTTAATATTTCTTGTGCATTAATGACCGTCCGTCTATTGATGGACCAAGATAGTTCTATCAGTGAAGAAACTATGCGCGAAGGTTTTGCTCGCGCCACATGGCCAGGTCGTTTTGAAATCAAAAAGCACAATGACCGCACGTACATCTTTGATGGTGCTCATAATGCGGCAGGCGCTGAAGCCTTTGGCATGACGTATAAAGAACTCTTTAAAGATGAACCTAAAACAATCATTATGGCCATTTTGTCTGACAAGGACGAACAAGCCATCATTCGTGAGGTAGTAAAACCGCAAGATACCGTATATACTGTGCCAGCACCGACACCACGTTCTGAAAATCCATTAGCCCTTGGCAAAACGATTTCTGACATGGTAAAGACCGCTGAGGTAGAAGTATCTACTACTGTGTCTGATGCTTTGACTACAGCGACTGAAACAACAAAGAGTGGAGACACTATCGTTGTGTGTGGGTCACTCTATATTCTCGGTGAAGCTAGAGCCTGGTTACAGCAACAAGATTCTCATTAATGTATTCTTGAATTACATATAGAAAACGTATTGGTTGCGGCCAATACGTTTTTTTGTATACACTATACGTAACATGCTATAATAATTATAATTGTTGTAACATATTGTATGTTTAGAAAGCAGAGGTCGGACTATGGATCATCATAGCCCCTTACTTGTAACAGATAAGGGTATAAGGCCGTACATTGAAAAGTTAATATATGGTGTGGCCTTATTTATGCCATTAGAGCCATTAGTAGGTGATATTTTATTATGGTCGGCTATAGTATTATCTCTATATGATCAAGGGCGTCAACATCTCATTAAACGACCTACAGGGTGGTTGTCATGTACTGTGGTAGCCTATGTACTATGGGTAGGCGTATCCTCCGTCATATCAGAGCATAGGGACTGGTCCCTAGTAGGATGGCTTTATCAAGTTGTGGCCTGTGGGGGCATCTACTACCTGATGCGAACCTATATGTCCGAATATTGGCAGTGGCGAATATTTTTACAATTTTTCTTCGGTAGTGCTTTGTTGGTCTGCGTAATTGGAGTGTATCAGTATGTATTTGTACCTAATGTACATATGCATGAATGGGTAGATGCTAAACAATTCCCTAAATTGATGCGTCGCATGTCATCGACCTTGCAAAATCCTAATTTGCTAGGAGCTTATCTTTTGATGGTTCTCAGTGTAGCTGGTAGCTATGTGTTGACTTACTTCAAGGCAAAGCGTTATGAAGAGGTGTATAAAATTTTACCAGTAGCCATCGTAGTATTTCTCGTTATGCTTCTTACCTACTCCCGTGGAATTTGGGTGAGCTTTGCGGCTATGGTCCTATACTGGGGGATTGTGGTAGAGCGACGCCTTCTGTGGTCTCTTTTAGGGATTCCTATTGTGCTTTATTTCTATCAAGGTGAAATTGCGGGGCGTCTGTGGTCATTATTCCATGGACAGGACACGTCTGTTGCATTGCGTTGGGCTTTGTGGGATAGTACGACATATATCATCGCGGAACATCCAATCTTTGGTATCGGATGGAATACTTTCTGGCTTGTGTATCCTGATTATAATTACTTTATTCAAGCACCAGTGATATTGATGTATCATGCCCATAATTTGTATCTCAATATGCTTGCTGAAATAGGTATCCCTGGATTTATCTTGTTCATGACTGTCATTATAGGACATGCGGTGGCCGCATTACGGCTGGATGGTGATGGATTTAGAAAATCTGCACAAATTGGTGTGGGGACGCTAGTTGTTGCCATTCTTGTAAGTGGTCTATCGGATTTTGAACTCTATAGCCATCAGGTGGCCGTTGTATTTTGGCAGTTGCTTGGTTGGGTAGGGGCTTTTATGAAAGTTAATGAAAAATCTCATAAGTGATGTATAGCAGTTTATGTCAAAATAGGCTGCTTTTTTTCTACAGATTATGTAGTGGAAATATTCTTATACATATGATGATTATTAGAAAAAATTAAAATAAAATTTTTATGACTAATTATTGATACTATGCAGGAGTTTGTGTCATTGATGTCGAATATAAAACAGATAAGGTCTAAACAAAAATATAACTCATATTTATATTATACGGGAAAAAACGGGAAAAATTCGATATAGTTTATAGCAGCCTTATTGTGTACCTATGAAATATTGAGTATTTTCATGTAGCAGATAATCATAGTATCGATGAGGATGAATATAGAGTATATCGATAATTCCTGTGAGTTATAACGAAGTGAATAAAACTTATTCACGGGCAGTCAACTCTATGAGTTTAAGTTATACAAAACGTATAAATGCTGAATATTTTATGCATATTATGCAATTTTGTAATATCGGTTGACAATGAGTTGCAAAAAACTTACGATTGAGTCGGTTTAAGGAACGTTTTAGACCAAGTGATTAACTATTAACTGTAAAAGGAGATGGTAGTGATGACTGACATCCTAGATCGCGTAAAGAATACAGCGCTCCAGGCTAAAATTGTCACAGCAGAAGAAGCAGCACAATTGATTAACCCGAACGATAAAGTTGGTATTTCCGGCTTTACTCCTTCTGGTTATGCAAAAGCTGTACCTTTAGCTTTGGCAAAACGAATGGAAAGTGATCCATTCCAGATTGATTTATGGACAGGCGCATCTGTTGGTGACGAAGCTGACGGCGCTCTTACTCGAGTAAATGGTATCCATCGTAGATTCCCTTACCAAACTAACAGCGATACTCGCAAAGCACTTAACAGTGGCAAAATCAATTATATTGATATGCACTTAAGCGCAATGGCACAAAATATTCGCTATGGTTTCTACGGAGATTTAGATGTTGCCATTATCGAAGCAGTTTGTATTAACGAAGATGGTAGCATTGTTCCATCTACTTCCGTAGGGAACTCCCCAACATTCGTTAGTCAAGCTAAGAAAGTTATTGTAGAAGTAAATACAAGCCAACCTTTATCCTTGGTAGGCATGCATGACATCTACGAACCTATTGACCCTCCACATCGTCAACCAATTCCATTGGTAACACCTGGCGACCGTATCGGTACAGAAGGTATCCCTTGTGACCCTGACAAAATTGTTGCAGTTGTTCCATGTGATATCACTGACAAGACTCGTCCACTAGCACCAATTGATGACGATGCAAAGGCTATGAGCCATCATTTGATTAAATTCTTTGAAAACGAAATCAAAGAAGGTCGTTTGCCAGAAAACTTATTGCCATTACAATCTGGCGTAGGCTCTGTAGCAAATGCTGTAATCAGTGGCTTAGCAGAAGGTCCTTTCACAGATTTGTCTATCTACACTGAAGTAATTCAAGATGGCATGTTTGATCTAATTGATGCAGGCAAAGTAACTGTATGTTCTGGTACTGCATTATCCCCATCCCCAGATGGATTAAAACGTTTCTACGATAACATTGACGAATATCGTAAAAAAATTATTCTTCGTCCACAAGAAATTTCAAATAACCCTGGTATTGCAAGACGTATTGGCGTAATTGCAATGAATACAGCCATCGAATTTGATATTTTTGGTAATGTTAACTCTACTCATATTATGGGTAGCAAAATGATGAACGGTGTTGGCGGCTCTGGCGACTTCGCTCGTAGCGCATACTTGACTATTTTCTGTACTAACTCTGTGGCAAAAGGTGGAGACATTAGCTCCATCGTTCCATTTGTATCTCATGTAGATCATTGCGAACATGACACTATGATTTTCTGTACAGAACAAGGCGTAGCTGACTGCCGTGGTTTGAGCCCAGTGGAACGTGCTCGTACAATCATCGAAAATTGTGCACACCCTGACTACAAACCTATGTTAACTGAATACCTAGAAAAAGCATTAGCTGAAACAAAGAATGCCCATACACCAATGTTGTTAGGCGAAGCTCTTTCTTGGCATAAACGCTTCACAGAAACTGGAAGCATGAAAAAATAACTGTTTTTTAGGAGGATGATGAAAACATGGCTTACGAAAGCTTAAAAGAACAAATCGCTGCATACAATGCACTTTGCGACGAAAAATCTGCAAAAACACCTGAACGTCAAAACTTGAAATACAATCGTTTGTATACTCCAGTTGACATCGAAGGTTTTGATTATGAAAAAGATTTAGGCATGCCTGGCGAATTCCCATACACTCGTGGTGTACAACCTACAATGTACCGTGGCCGTTTCTGGACAATGCGTATGTATGCTGGTTTCGCAACTGCTGAAGAATCCAACAAACGTTACCGTTACCTAATCGAATCTGGTGCAACAGGTCTTTCCTGTGCATTCGACTTGCCAACACAAATCGGTTATGACTCTGACGATATCATTTCCGAAGGCGAAGTTGGTAAAGTAGGTGTTGCGATTGACTCCTTGAAAGATATGGAAATCTTGTTCGATGGTATCGACCTTGGTAAAGTTTCCACTTCCATGACAATCAACGCTCCAGCATCCGTTTTGTTGGCAATGTACATTGCAGTAGCTGAAAAACAAGGCGTACCTTCCACAGCTTTGATGGGTACAATTCAAAATGATATTTTGAAAGAATACGCTGCTCGTGGTACTTACATTTTCCCTCCAAAACCATCCATGCGTTTGATCACTAATATCTTCGAATATTGCTCTCAAAACGTTCCAAAATGGAATACAATCTCCATTTCTGGTTACCATATTCGTGAAGCTGGTTCCACAGCTGCACAAGAAATCGCTTTCACAATTGCTGACGGTATCGCATACGTAGAAGCAGCTCTTAAAGCTGGTCTTGACGTTGATACATTTGCAGGTCGTTTGTCCTTCTTCTGGAATGCGCATAACAACGTATTAGAAGAAGTTGCAAAATTCCGTGCATCCCGTCGTTTGTGGGCTGACATCATGAAAAACCGTTTTGGTGCTAAAAAACCAAAATCCATGATGCTTCGCGTACATACTCAAACAGCTGGTTCCATGTTGACTGCACAACAAGTTGATAACAACATCGTTCGTGTTGCTCTTCAAACTGCAGCTGCTGTAATGGGTGGTACTCAATCCTTACATACTAACTCCCGTGACGAAGCGTTGGCACTTCCTACAGAAGCATCTGTACAAGTAGCTCTTCGTACTCAACAAATCGTTGCTTACGAATCCGGTTTAGCTGACGTAGTTGACCCATTGGGCGGTTCCTACTATGTAGAAGCTATGACTAACGCTATCTATGACGAAGCTGCTGAATACATCAAAAAAATCGATGAAATAGGCGGCGCTGTTGTAGCTATCGAAAAAGGTTACATCCAAAAAGAAATTCAAGAATCTGCTTACAAATGGCAAATGGAAGTTGAATCTGGCTTACGTACAATCGTTGGCGTAAACAAATTCCAAGTTGAAGAAAAAGCTCCAGAAGGTCTTCTTCGTGTAGATTCTTCCGTTGGTGTAAACCAATCCAAGAAAACTCAAGAAGTTCGTGCAAGCCGCGACCAAGCAGCTTGTGATGCAGCATTAGCAGCATTAAAAGCAGGTGCAGCTGACGAATCCGTTAACTTGATGCCTTTAATCCTTGATGCAGTTAAAACATATGCTACTTTGGGTGAAATCTGTAATGTATTGCGCGAAGTATTCGGTGAATACCAAGCACATGCAACATTATAATAAAACGCTTAGTTCGGAGGGAATATAATCATGGCAGAAAAACGTATTAGAGTAATCGTAGCAAAACCAGGTCTTGATGGTCATGACCGTGGTGCAAAAGTAGTAGCACGCGCACTTCGCGATGCTGGGTTCGAAGTTATTTACACAGGCCTTCGCCAAACTCCTGAACAAATTGTTGAAGCAGCTTTGTCTGAAGACGTTAATGTTGTAGCATTAAGCCTTCTTTCTGGCGCACACAACACATTGTTCCCTAAAATCGTTGAGCTTTTAAAAGCTAAAGGTATGGGCGACGTTCTTGTTATCGGTGGTGGCGTTATTCCTGACGCTGATATCCCTGGTTTGAAAGATGCTGGCGTTGCAGCAGTATTCACTCCTGGCACACCAACTGGCGACATCGTTAAATTCATTAACGAACACGTTAAATAATTTGTTCTTATAGAGTTTCATATAGAACAGTAGAGTTCGACGAAAACGTTATAATTTAGAGAATAGGAGGGAAGGACTCATATTGAAGCTTTAATCACTGAGCCTCCCTCTGTTTTCTCGTATTTAAGATAGGTGGTGCAGCCCATGGATTTAGTTAAAGAACTATTCGAAGGCTCCCGTCTTGCCTTGGCGAGATCTATCACAGCCGTGGAAAATGAGTATGATAATGCTATTGAAATCATGCAATCCATTTATCCCAAAACTGGTCGTGCTCGCATTCTTGGTATCACTGGTGCTCCAGGTGCTGGTAAAAGTACATTAACAGATAAAGTTGTAAAACATTATTTAGATCAAGGTAAAACAGTCGGCATCGTTGCTATTGATCCAACTAGTCCATTCTCTGGTGGCGCTATCTTGGGTGACCGCATTCGTATGAATGATTTAACTTTGAACGAAAATGTATTTATCCGCAGTATGGGTACACGTGGTAGTTTAGGCGGTTTATCCAAAAAAACTGCAGATGTAGTAAAACTAATGGACGCTTATGGCATGGATATTGTCATTGTCGAAACCGTTGGTGTAGGACAATCTGAAGTTGATATTGTAAAAAATGCTGATACGACTTTGGTTGTATTGGTACCAGGCCTTGGTGATGATATTCAAGCCATCAAAGCTGGTATTCTTGAAATTGGTGATGTATTTGCCATTAATAAGGCTGACCGAGATGGTTGCGATCGACTCAATGTAGAAATTGAAATGATGCTTGACCTTGATTCTCGCGAAGTAAAATGGAGACCTCCAATCAAGAGAACTATTGCTAGTAAAGATCAAGGTGTAGAAGAATTAATTGAAGCCTTAGATGAACATTTTGAATTCTTAGAAGATTCTGGCGAACTTCAAGAACGCCGTGCTGAAAGAACTAGAAATGAAATCGTAGCAATGATTAATGAACAAATTGGTCGCTATGTAGCTGAGAAAGTTATTACTAGTGATGAATTTAATAGCCAAGTTGACGCAGTGAATGCTCGTGAAAACGATCCATATACTGTTGTTAGCGATGTTATGGCAAAAGTGCTCAAGTAGGCGGCGACTACAGAGTATAAAATCTATTAGCCTTGCAAAGGAGATAAGTAACATGGCATTTAAAGTATTACAAGTGGACCACATCGGTATCGGTGTTAATGATTTAGCTGCAACAAAAGAATTTTACAAAAATACATTAGGTATTCAACATCTTCCTGAAGATGAAGTTGTAGAAGAACAAAAAGTAAAAGTTTCCTTCTTCCCATGCGGCGACGCAGAATTAGAATTCTTGGAAACTACTACTCCAGATGGCCCTATCGGTAAATTTATCGAAAAAAATGGCGGTCGTGATGGTATCCAACATATCGCATTGCGCGTTGATAACATCGAAGCTGCAATCGCTGATTTGATGGAAAAAGGCGTTAAAATGATTGATGAAAAACCTCGCTACGGTGCAGGTGGTTCTGCGATTGCTTTCTTGCATCCAAAAGCAACTGGTGGAGTTCTACTTGAACTTTGTCAACGTATGAAATAAAATAATAGTGTTATTAATTTTTATTTGGAGGTGCTATAATGGCAACAGTGCAGGAAAAAATCGAGTTATTGCACGAAAAGCTTGCTCACGTTAAACAAGGTGGCGGCGAAAAACGTATCGAGAAACAACATTCTCAAGGCAAAATGACAGCTCGCGAACGTTTGACAAAATTGTTCGATGACAATTCTTTCGTAGAATTGGATCAATTTGTTAAACATCGTTGTGTAAACTTTGGCCAAGAGAAAAAAGATCTTCCAGGCGAAGGTGTTGTTACTGGTTACGGTACAGTTGAAGGACGTCTAGTATATGCGTTTGCTCAAGATTTCACTGTAGAAGGTGGTTCCCTTGGCGAAATGCATGCAGCTAAAATTGTAAAAGTACAACGTTTAGCTATGAAAATGGGCGCTCCTATTGTTGGGATCAATGACTCCGGCGGGGCTCGTATTCAAGAAGCAGTAGACGCTTTGGCTGGCTACGGTAAAATCTTCTTCGAAAACACTAATGCATCCGGTGTTATTCCACAAATTTCCGTAATCATGGGACCTTGTGCAGGTGGTGCTGTATATTCCCCAGCATTAACTGACTTCATCTACATGGTTAAAAACACATCTCAAATGTTCATCACTGGCCCAGCAGTTATCAAATCTGTAACAGCAGAAGAAGTAACAGCAGAAGCTCTTGGTGGTGCGATGGCACACAACTCCGTTTCCGGCGTAGCTCATTTTGCAGCTGAAGACGAAGATGATTGCATCGAACAAATTCGTTACTTGTTAAGTTTCTTGCCATCTAACAATATGGAAGATGCTCCATTAGTTGACACTGGTGATGACCCTACTCGTGAAGAAGAATCCTTGAATACATTGTTGCCAGATAACAGCAACATGCCTTATGACATGAAAGATGTAATTGCAGCAACTGTAGATAATGGTGCATTCTATGAAGTACAAGCATTCTATGCTACAAACATCATCACTTGCTTCGCACGTTTTGATGGTCAAACAGTAGGTATTATTGCTAACCAACCTAAAGTAATGGCTGGTTGTCTTGATATCAATGCATCTGACAAATCTTCCCGTTTCATTCGTTTCTGTGATGCATTCAATATTCCAATCGTTAACTTCGTTGACGTTCCTGGTTTCTTGCCTGGCACAAATCAAGAATGGGGCGGTATCATTCGTCATGGCGCTAAAATGTTGTATGCTTACTCTGAAGCAACTGTACCTAAAATTACAGTTATCACTCGTAAAGCTTACGGCGGTTCCTACTTGGCAATGTGTTCCCAAGATTTGGGCGCAGACCAAGTATTAGCATGGCCTACATCTGAAATCGCAGTTATGGGTCCTGCAGGCGCAGCAAACATTATCTTCAAAAAAGATGCGGATAAAGATGAAAAAACTGCTAAATACGTTGAAGAATTCGCTACTCCATACAAAGCAGCTGAACGCGGCTTCGTAGATATCGTAATCGAACCTAAACAAACTCGCCCAGCAGTTATCAACGCTCTTGCAATGTTAGCAAGCAAACGCGAAGCTCGTGCACCTAAGAAACATGGTAATATTCCATTATAATATGCATTTACTAGTTAGTTAGATAAGATGTCGTATTTGGAAATACCTTTCTTATGTAAAACAATTATTGGAAAGGGGAACTTTTATGGAAGGTCAAACTACTAACCCTTGGTTGATTATGGCTATCAATATGACAGTCGTATTCGCTGTATTGATTTTGCTAGGCGTTCTTATGGAAATCATTCACATGATTGATCCAACTAAGAAAAAAAAAGTTGAATCAGCAGCACCAGTAGCAGCAGCTCCAGTGGCAGCCGCTCCAGTGGCAGCCGCTCCGACTACTGTAGCAACAACTAATGATGAAAAAGTAGTAGCAGCTATCGTTGGAGCAGTTGTTGCGATGGGGTATTCATCGGAACAAATCGCATCTATTCGTCCAACTGCTACAAGCGCTCAATGGCGTTTGGATGGTCGTTTAAGCGGTAGAAACTAAAAACATTCTTAGGAGGAAGTTGTTATGAACAATGCTATAGCGAATAATGAAGTGGTTAATAAGGAAACTGTGGCCGTAATCATTGGTGCCCTATCAGCAATGGGTTATTCTAAGGATCAAATCGCTTGTATTCGTCCAGTTGTTAGTTATAATTGGAAAATGGAAGGTCGCATACGCGGCAATCGTTAGGATTAATCTAAATTAAGTACAGTATGTAAAATCTATACTCATTTTTAGGAGGAAACTTTAAGATGAAAAAATTCAACGTTACAGTAAATGGTACAGCTTATGATGTAGAAGTAAATGAAGTAAAAGCAGGTGGCGCAGCAGCTCCAGCACCTAAAGCAGCTCCAGCACCTAAAGCAGCTCCAGCAGCAGCTCCAGCTCCAGCTCCAGCACCTAAAGCAGCAGCTCCAGTACCAGCAGGCGCTGAAACTGTAAAAGCTCCAATGCCTGGTAAAATCTTGTCCGTAGCAGTATCTGCTGGCCAACAAGTTAAAAAAGGCGAAACTCTTCTTATTCTTGAAGCTATGAAAATGCAAAATGAAATCGCAGCTCCACATGATGCAACTGTAACAGAAGTTCGCGTATCTGCTAACCAAACTGTAGCTACTGGCGACGACATGGTTGTTCTTGGCTAATTATGATTATGAAGGCAACTGTCTTCACTAACAATTTTATAGTTAATATGAAAGGGGAACGCACATGGATGCATTTATCGTAGCGATTACATCTGTTTGGACTGATAGTGGTTTCTCCGCTTTCCAACCTGGTAATGCGATTATGATTCTCGTGGGTTTAGTTCTTCTTTACATGGCATTTGTAAAAGAGTTCGAGCCATTGTTGCTTGGTCCTATCGCATTTGGTTGTGTATTGGCAAACATTCCACGTAATGGTTTTGAAGAAGGTGTAATGGCATTAATCAGTGCTGGTATTTCTCATGAAATTTTCCCACCATTGATCTTCTTAGGTGTAGGTGCAATGACTGACTTTGGTCCGTTGATTGCTAACCCTAAAACATTGTTGTTAGGTGCTGCAGCACAATTTGGTGTATTCATTGCCTTGGCTGGTGCTATGGTTATTGGCTTCACACCACAAGAAGCAGGTGCTATCGGTATCATTGGTGGTGCTGACGGCCCTACATCTATCTATTTGGCAACTAAATTGGCTCCTCGTTTGTTAGGTGCTATCGCCGTTGCGGCTTACTCCTACATGTCCTTGGTTCCATTGATTCAACCTCCTGTAATGAAATTATTCACTACCCAAAAAGAACGTGAAATCGTGATGGAACAATTACGTGAAGTAACTCGCTTTGAAAAAGTTGTATTCCCAATCGTTACAACTATTTTCATTTCCTTATTGTTACCATCCGTTACATCCCTTGTAGGTATGTTGATGCTTGGCAACTTGTTCCGTGAATCCGGTGTAACAGCTCGTTTAGCAGATACTTCTGAAAATGCGTTGATCAATACTGTAACAATCTTCTTGGCAACTGGTACTGGCTTAACTATGAGTGCTGAACATTTCTTGAATCTTGACACAATTCTTATTATCTGTCTTGGTTTGGTAGCATTCATCGGTGGTACTGCTGCAGGCGTATTGTTCGGTAAAGTAATGAGCATGGTAGATGGTGGTAAAACTAATCCACTTATCGGTTCCGCTGGTGTATCTGCAGTTCCAATGGCAGCTCGTGTATCCCAAATCGTGGGTGCAAAAGCTAACCCAGCTAACTTCTTGCTCATGCATGCTATGGGCCCTAACGTAGCTGGCGTTATTGGTACAGCTGTAGCAGCAGGTACAATGCTTGCTATATTGGCACCAAAATAATATCATAGAAACTCACCACAAGGTGTACCTTTAGGGGTATACCTTGTGGTGAATTTCATACCCATCGATTCGTATTTATGTACGATGGATTTATCAATAAGTTGTACTACGGCAAAGAGACTGAGGCAAATCTATTTTAGGATTCAATGTTTATTGTATGCTTATAATTTCGAGGTAAATTATGTTCTCTATTGAAACGAAAATTTTCATATGCTTTGTGTGGGCACTTATTGTTTTTTTAATTACTGCACTTATAATCGGTTCCGAACGTAAAGCCATCTGGTTCCAAAAGCGTACTAAGTATTCCTTTTTTAACCGTCGAGGTATCATTAGTGAAGCCCTGTATTTTGGCTATCCAAAGACGAAGGAAGGGTACTATGTGACCGCAGCCATGACCGGTGCAATCGGCGTCGTAGGGTATGTTCTCTATATTCTATGATATGTGCAAGGCCTAGACTATACAAAACATACATAGTGCTATCCTCTTGAAAAGGAGATGATGATGTATGAGTCCTGCAGTACAAACCCTTATCGTACTCGCAATTATGGCAGTTTTCTTTGTTACTGAAATTATTCCACTAGCAATTACATCCCTTGGTGGTGCAATTGCATTGGCTTTGATGGGGATTATTAGTTCCAAAGAAGCATTCTCCGGCTTGTCCGACAGTACAGTAGTATTGTTCGCAGGCATGTTCGTAGTTGGTGGTGCTCTATTCTATACAGGTTTAGCTCAAAAAATCGGTGAAACAGTAGTTTCTAAAGCCGGTACTAGTGAAAATGGTTTGATGTTTGCAATCATGGCAGTAACTGCTACAATGTCTGCATTCTTGTCCAACACTGGTACAGCAGCGGCTCTACTTCCAGTAGTAGTAGGTATCTGTGCTGTTGCTAAAATTCCTGCTTCTCGTCAATTGATGCCTTTAGCATTTGCGGCTGGTGTCGGTGGTATCATCACAATGGTTGGTACACCTCCTAATATCATCGTAAATGGTGCATTAAACAAAGCTGGTATTACTCCATTCGGTTTCTTTGAATTCGCTTGGATTGGTATTCCTTTGACAATCGCTACAATTTTATTCATGATGACAATTGGCAAACGTTTCTTGCCTAACCACATCATCGAAGATGTTGGCGAAGTAGAACAAGAAGTTTCCGCTGACGAAGTATCCAATGATCCTAAGAAACAATTATACTCTGGCCTTATCTTGGGCGGCGTTATCGTTCTTATGATTCTTGGCGATACTTTAAAATCTAACTTTGGTATTAACTTACCTTTGAGCTTAGTAGCTGTAGTAGGCGCTATGCTTTGTGTATTGACTGGTTGTTTAGGTGAAAAACAAGCCTACACATCTATTGACTGGGTTACTATCTTCTTGTTCGCTGGTATGATGCCAGTAGCAGGCGCTATGGATAAATCCGGTGCTGGTCAATTAATTGCTAACGCAGTATTGGGTATTATGGGTTCTGATCCTAGCCCTTACTTTGCAACAGCAGTATTGTTTATCCTTTCTTGCGTAATGACTCAATTTATGTCTAACACTGCATCTTGTGCATTGTTAGCACCAATTGGTATCGCCATCGCAAAAGGTATGGGTGCTGACCCTCATGCTGTATTGATGGCTATCGGCGTAGCTGCATCTTGTGCATTCGGCACACCTGTAGGTACTCCTCCTAATACATTAGTATTAGGCCCTGGTCAATACAAATTCATGGACTATGTAAAAGCTGGTGTACCTTTGATCATCGTTTGCTTCATCGTAAGTATCTTGATCATCCCTATGGTATGGCCATTCTTCCCTGGTAAATAATCAGGACATAGGCTAAACATTGGTAGTTTTATAGACCTAAATATAAGCATACAACGACCCGTTCTTTTGAGCGGGTCGTTTTACTTCGCTCAGAACTGGGTTCTCTCTTAAATATGGGGGAGACCTAAATATTTTGAACGCTCTTTATATAGCTAATATATTCTTCCAGTATAAATGAGTTAGCTTAGAGGCTAAAGTGTATAGGGAAATATGGTAGGTAACATAATGATAATGAATATTGATA
>SAAC01000125.1 GCA_009929605.1 Negativicutes bacterium | reverse complement strand
ACCAGCCTCTACCAAATCAGCCTCTGCTTTTGCTTGACCATCTGCGTTGGCTTGGACGAATGATTGATAAGTTTTCTCTAACTCGCTAAATGCCTCCATAGATGCCTTAGCTTGCATTTCAGATTCTAATATTTGGTTTCTCTCGTTGAGTGCGTTGAGTTGTTCCTGAGTCAGCGCTTGGTCTGCTTTAGAATCAATAAGGGCGTCTACATCTTCTAGGGACCGGTCCCAGTCTCCACCGATTGTTGCATATTCTTCAATACCTGCAATGACAGTAACATAGTTTCCTACGGCTTTGTTTTTAAGATAGATATACCCTATTGAGTAATTACCAGCTTTAGTATTTTTGACCGAAAAACTAATTCTTTGCCATGTGCCATCTAGTGTCAGGCTATTACGACCTGAGGAATTAGAGGTTTTCCAAAATGGTTGCACTTCCACTGTCTGCCCAGCTGTACCCTTGACATAGTAGCTCAAAGTAATCCAGCCTTCTTGCAATGTCGGGTATCCGTCTTGGGCTATACCAATCTCTCCTGTAGTTGCACCGCTTGTTAGTTTGATGCCTTTTGATATGCTAGGGATAGGGCTATCTGTTACATCGACATTCTCGATAGTTCCAGTTCCTGACTTCCTAAAAGTACCACTAGACCAAGAGCCACTACCAATCAGCATGTCTTTTGTGCCTCTTAATAAATTACGCCCACCAACTTCAATCTTAGCCCACCTGTCAGCCCAAGTGTACTTCGTCTTATCCGTGCTATCTGCTTGCGTATAGTCCGAGTAATGCCCAATATAGCGCTGACCATTGTCAGACGTGGTAAGTCCAGTACCGTCAGCATTGTCAGAGTAAGCCCAATGGATATACGGTGTCCGCCCGTCCGCTCCCTTTGGACCAGGTACACCTTGAGAACCGTCAGTACCTTTCCACTTAGTCCAACGATAACTAGCAGGATTGGTACTATCTGTAGCAACAAAGTCTTGATACATACCAATGTAAGCCTTTGATTGGTCAGTTTGACTGAAACCACCACCAGTAGCGTTATCTGCGTAAGCTATGTGGGTGTACTGAGTACGCCCATCCGCACCTTTGACACCTGGTATACCTTGGTCACCTTTGTCACCATATACGCCGATAACGGCAGGCTTTATAGCTTTAGTTATTCCATCAGTGTAAAGCTCAATACGATAGTTCCACAGAAAGCGATTAGTATAGCTGAGTTGCTGAGGCGTTGTGGTCCAACCAGCGTCTTCAAGTGCTGGACCTGCATTAACATATTCTGCACTTCTAGTAAGCTCAACTTTCCTAAAGGATATTGAGCCTATTTCGCTGTATCCCAAAATAATTCTTCGATGGCCAAAATCTGAGTTTGGTTTAATTGTTCCTGTAACTGAGTATCTGGTCCATTCAGATGTTGCTTTTATATTAGTACCGCCGAGTATTAAATGAATTACAATATTACTATAATTTGACAGTCCATTATCTCGTACTTCTATCCAAAAGTTAGGACTACCTGAGTTAACTTTGACCTCAACAGATAATGTGTAAGTTTCACCAACTTCTAAATCTAAAAGGGCAATCGAGTCCTTCTTTCCGCCAAGTCTACTACCACTTTCGGAGTGAATTTGATACTGATGGAAAGTATTTGTCGTTGTTGTGAGCGTATAGATACCGTCGCTGATATTCCAATTTTGAGTAGAGTTATCACCTTGCGAATACTCCCACATTCCACGACTGAAATCATAGTCTTCTGCATAGTTTCTATGAGTTGTATTTACCGTTATTCCTTCCGACTGACTGCTTGCTAAATAAAAGTTAGTTACATTAGCAAGACCTGTACCGTCTGCTCCTATTCGTGCTACAGAATATCCAGTTTCAGTAGTATTATCAGTATAAGTCCAGACTGTTTTAGTCCAAATATAATCACCAGCAACCGCAATCGGAACGCTTGTTGTCCAACCGCTTGTAGGTGCAGTCGTACCATTAGTTGACTTTGCATAAGTGATAGTGGTGGTTTTAATACCTACTCCGTCCTTACCTGCTATACCATCTGCCCCGGTATTTCCATCTTTACCAATCCTAGCTACCGAATACCCTGTCTCTGATGTACCATCCGAATAATTCCAGACTGTTTTTGTCCATAAATAATTACCAGCAGGGACTGTTGGAACAGTTCCTACCCAACCAGTTGTCGGAGCTGATGTTCCTGAGCTAGATGAAGCGTAGGTAATGACTGTTGAATCAATCCCTATTCCATCTTTACCTGCGACACCATCATCCCCTTTGTCACCCTTTTCGCCCTTAATCAAAGTCCAGTTATACTTGGTTGCGTCAGTGCTATCAGCTGGCTCAAAGTCTGTATAGATACCGATATATAGCTTGCTGATTGAGTCGTCTAAAGAAAATCCAGATGTGCCTGTGGCGTTGTTCGCCCACGCTGTATGGACATATGGTGTTCGACCGTCTTTACCAGGTGTTCCGTGCGTTCCCATAGTGCCATCAAACACGTTGACGAACGAAACTTCGTCAGTTGCAACCTCATCATTCCCGACGTAAGCGGAAACGGTTAATGTAGCTGTATCAGTCACATCAGCACCACGTACAGTGTAAGTCATTCCAGTTGTTACATTACCATCAAGCGCCCAGCGCCATGTGACATTTGCCACTACTGGCTTGCCACCTTTGTACAATTTCGGAGCGACAATGCTCTGGCCGATGTTGTTTTTAAAGACAACCCCATTATCTGTAGACAGCTTAATCGTGTATGGCTTTGCTTGTTCAACGAGTTCATCTAAACGTTTTTGTATGCCGTCGGAAAGCTGATTTTCCAGTGCTTTAAAGTTTGCAAA
>SAAC01000124.1 GCA_009929605.1 Negativicutes bacterium | reverse complement strand
AAATCTATATATACACACTTCATTCATGCCATGAAAGTCTGTGGCCTAATCTTTATACATGTAAGTATTTTGAGGGGGCTTATTATGTCCATTATTTATTCAGAAGCAGATATCAAACTAGTTAATGAAATTATGCGAGATTTTACGAATATAACAAAAATAGCGGCTATTTTTGTTAATAATCGTGGAAAAGTGTTATCCCAAGAATATAATTTTTCACCATTTTGCAAACAAGTTCGGAAAAATCCACAATATGCGAAAGCTTGTAATCAGTCCGATCTCTACGGCGGTTTAGAGGCAACTAAAGAGTACAATTGCGGCTCACGTCCATCTCAGTGAATCTTATTTTTCTAAGATTTTTAAAGATGATATGGGTCTCTCTGTTGTACAATACATCACCCTAATTAGAATGCAAGAGGCAAAAAAATTACTGGTATACTCCCAATTGAGTGTCAATAAAATCAGTAAAAGCTTGGGCTACACTAGAACAAGTTATTTTTGCAAAATTTTTAAATTAACTACCCAAGAAACGCCGTATTCCTATCGACAAAAATATGCGCCACCAGAAAATAAACGTGTAGCAAATACGAGTGAAAACACCTTAGTCTGACAATAAAATAATTAATTTGTCCTATAACACTAAATTTTTGCACGCAAAAGAGCATCTAACTCTATCTTGATCTCCCCCTGACGTTAAATTATTAAATCTAACATTAATGGCAGTTCATCTCTAGAATTAGATGCTCTTTTTAATTGGCTCTCACCAAACTCGTATCACTATTATATTTAAATTTTTACGATTACTTGTATAGATGTAGCCTCTCTCTAAATCGCTTGCATGGATGTATCATCGAAATTTTCGTCATCCAAAGTACCTTCTAGGTCATGGTCAACCATGGCGCATACGGATGCATCAGACCAAACATTTTCAGCCGTTTCGATCATGTCGATGATGGTGTAGATTGGCAAGATAACGCCCATCAAACCGATTGGGGCACCGATGGAGCTCATCAAGGACAATGTGAGGAAATAGCAACCCATTGGAACGCCAGCGTTGCCAACAGCGGCTAGTACGGCGATGAACAACCACGCAATCATAGTGCCCATTGTCAATTCGATACCAGCATTTTGCATTACGAACAAGGATGTTACCAAGATGAAAGCTGCACAACCGTTCATATTAATAGTTGTACAAATTGGTAAAACGAAACGCGCTACTGCAGGATGAGCTTTCAAATTAGTCTCTGCAGATGCCAATGTTACAGGCAATGTAGCAGCGGAGCTTTTAGTAAAGAGAGCTACGGCCACAGCAGGAGACATTTTTTTGAATACTGTAATTGGATTCAACCCACGTGCCAATAGGAACAAAGGCAACACGATGAAGAATTGAATCAAGTTACCACCGATAACAACGGCAGTGTATTTACCAAGGGCACCTACAATAACGCCAGCCTCGATTTGTGCGGACAATTGAGCGGCAAAGGCAAGAATACCGATTGGCAATACATATAACAAGCCACGAATCAATGTGAACAATAATTCTTGAAAACCAAATAATACTTTCAACACAGCCTCGCGGTTTTCAGTTTTAGGCATGAATGCAAAGGCCAAACCAACGGAAGCGGAAATTAACATAACGGACAATACATTCGCAGTCAAATATGGTTGCAAAATATTGTTTGGAATAATAGACAAGAAATGCTCATAATAGCTCAATTTGCCAAGTTTTTCGGGCACTTGAGTGGCACCAGCGCCGATTACATCAAGTGGTAGGTTACCTGGTGCAATCCACAAGAACAATCCAAGACCAATTGCTGCGGCTGCAATTGTGGTCAATAACGTGTATACCACTGCATGCCCAAAGATACGTCCCGTATTTTTCTTAGCCCCCAGCATAGACAATGTAGTAATTACTGCAAGAGATACAGTTGGTATGGCAATAAATTGGAACAATCGCGTAAACACCGCTGCAATAAAATCAAATAATTCATTTAATGCTGGAATATGTAACCATCCCAACACAGCACCAATCACTAATGCGGCCATCCATAAAACAAATTGACGCAGTTTACCTTGTCCACGGCTGTTGCGAATCGCCTCTGCGGCGGTTTCCTTTACTTGCGTAGACTCTTTATTTTCCAAGTCTGCCATGAAAATCACTCCTTACTAAAACAACAATAATGAGCTACCTAGTATTCAAATGTGTCTAAATCAGATTACCTATTTTTCCGTCAATCGATTAGGCGAAAATCAAAGTATACTTATCAAGAAATATAATGACGCACCAACATAATATCATATAAAAGAAAAATCTCAGCCCTGGGGCTGGGATGGTAAGTCATCTAGAATCCTAGTCTCGTTTGTAAAGCCTATTATATACGTGTGAATTACATTCGTCAACCATTCCATTATTGTTTCTTCTTATAAATACTGATTGGATTTCACTATAACTACATTAATCATTGCCCTGCTGCCGCAAGCACGTCTTGACCAAATGCTTTTGCTGCATTCAAATCATCTTCGTTCGGATGGCTGGCTGCCGCTTTATGGCGTGCATCGCGTTCTGCCGATTGACCGTGAGCATGGCCTTGCGGGAACATTTTGTACATTATTTCAATGACCTGTGGATCCACCTTGCCTTGGCAGATGAAAGTTTTCACTGGTACTACACCTTCTGGTAATAATTTAGCGGCATTTTCCAAACTTTCACGAGCGTGAGGTATTTGTGTAGGCACACCGCAAGTAGCAAAAATAGCCACGTGTTTATTATTGAGTGTTTCCAATACCTTGCGAGCCTCAGCATTCGCTGTGCCACGGTCCACCCAGAAACCAGCTACCACTAGATCATAGTCGGCCAAATCGGCTGGCAATTGTTTCATATCAAC
>SAAC01000123.1 GCA_009929605.1 Negativicutes bacterium | reverse complement strand
GGCTTGGTGATATAATTGTAACATAAAGTGATTTATATATCACATATCAGAGGAGGAACTTTATGAATAATAAAATCATGCGTATTATTATTGGAGTAATTTGGCTTGTTGGAGGGGTGATAACTTCTGTTAATGGTAATATGGAGTGGTGGTTTAGTATGCTTTTCTTTCTTGTCGGTGTGCTATTTATATATTCAGCCTTCAAAAATAATAACGGAAAGTAGGTCATGCATTGAATAATTCACTTATTGTAAATGGTCTAACTATCTGGTATCGCAAGGAAAATCCTGTTATTCGTAATTTGTCGCTAACTTTATCATCTAATGAAGTTGTGGGGCTTATTGGATTGAATGGCGCCGGAAAAACAACACTTATAAATACACTTTCTGGCATTCACAAAGAATACAGCGGGGGATTGAATTTTGCAGACCGTTATTTCAAATTAAGCCGTTACACCGTATTTTCAGAGGATGCTTCATTTCAGTATTACACATTCAATGAATATCTTCACCATGTATTCACAGCTTACGGTAAATCTGTCGAATCAAAGCGAGTTAATGAACTATTGAAGGGGTTTAACTTTAGTAAATATCAAAATGTTCTAATTCGGGATTTGTCAACGGGGAACAGACGAAAAGTATTTCTTATCACGGGATTTGCTCTATGTACACCGTTTTTGTTGCTTGATGAACCGGTGAATGGACTAGATTTCCAAAGTACTGAATACTTGTATTTTTTAATAAATGATTACCGTAAATATGGTACTGTAATGTTTGCCTCTCATATTTTAGAAAGCATTTCCCTTACTTCTGACCGTGTTCTTGTTTTGGAAAATGGCTGTATCAGTCACGAGTTTGTACAGGAGCAAATTAACGCAGTTCAAATACGGGAGGCGTTACATGACACGGATTCTTAATGTTAACTTGAAAAGGTTTATGGGAACAAAGTACGAGCGTATCGCAAAAACACTTGCACTTTGGGCTATTCTGCTTTTCGCCTTGAAGTCTTCTGGAGTAAGAATTGAAATTTCACCGACTGTTATATGGCTAACTACAACAGTACTGACAATTGGAGGGTTTATTCAAGTGTTATCATCTGATGATACGATAGATAGTTTGTATGGACAGATTATGCTACCGGAAAATCCCTTGGAATTTCATTTTGCTTTCTTTCTCTCGGTTGCTTTATATACCTTGTTTACAAAAGTAGGTTTGCTGTTGGTTGTATATGTTGCAGTGAGTGAATTTCAGGTATTGACAATAATTGGAGCAATCCTATTGTTTTTTGTTAGCGGGATTGTAACATATCTCCTTGATTTTCACACTGACAAAAATGTAACTAAGTATCGCTATGTAAAACATACAAGAAGTAACTTTGCACTTTATCTTTTAAGATACTTGTTGAACAACAAGAAGTATCTTGCCAATACAGCCGCATTATGGGTATTTGGTTCTGTATTTGCCATAGTAGCTGGTAAAAATGCGCCTTCTGATTTCCTACCGATTGGGTTTACACTGATGTGCCTTAACACTCCGCTTGGTATTCTCTTATCAAGTGACAGAGCGTTATATCGGCAAATTAAACTTTTGCCTAGGCAATTTAATGGGGTGCTGTTACCCTACGCACTGTTTTTGGTAATTATAAATATGATTGCTTGTAGTGTTTACCTAATAGTATGGAAAATTGTGGTAGGCAATTTCTCACTTATTGTGCTTTTGTTCGCAGTAAATTTTTCTATTATAAGCGCAGGATTGACCGTTATGCTTGAAATAAAGGTTCCATTGCTGGGTTGGAAAGTCGAAAGTGACTTATGGCATCACCCACGGAAATACATTGTTCCAGGAATTATGATATTTCTTGCGATTTTACTAGTGATTTTGATGGGAGGATTTTAATATGTCGAATTTCAGAAAATGGGGTAGTCCTCGTTCACCGAGAAAATATAGTCGTTTTACCTGGGTTTTAGGGTTTATGGGCTTTTTGGGTTTCCGTTACTTTTTCAGTTATGAAATCAGCGATTTGTTTAATTTCAGCTTCTTTGCTCTTTTCAGCACATATTTCACGGCAAGACTTGCGGCTGAAATGCCTGACGAACGATACAAGGAAAACCAATTAAAGGCGAAAGCAATAACGATGTTCGTTCCAGCTATTACTTTATTTGCAATAGGAGTAGGGATTTCATCTTTTAGTATTTCGTATAAGGTTATTGTGCTTATTGCTGCACTTGGCTGGTCGGCAACCTTTATTACCTACGCTTTGGCGTTTTGGTATTACGAAAAGCATTAACGGGAGGCGTGTAAATGGAACAATACATTAGCCACTTAAAAAAGTATCGCCAGCTTGCCAATTTCACGCAAGAAGAACTAGCAAACAAAGTTGGTGTTCGGCGGGAAACGATAATTCGGCTCGAATCTGCGAAGTACAATCCCTCGTTAAAATTGGCAGTGGACATTTCACGGGCAGTTGACGCACCGGTTGAGGATATATTTGAGTTCCAAAAATAAACGAGTTATTAAGGAGAGAGTAATGACGGAAAGAGGATTACCATCGAAAACAAAATGGTTATTGTGCCCTGTTTGCAAAAGTAAAACTCATGTTAGGATAAGAGATAATACAATTCTTAAAAACTTTCCCTTATACTGTCCAAAGTGCAAGCATGAAACATTGATAAATATGATTTCTTCACAAATTACAGTAATCAAAGAGCCAGACGCAGAGCCGCAGAGCCGATAATTTGAGGTTAATACAATCTCATCTTATCGGCTCTTTCTGTTATGTATTCTCATTATGCTTAGTCTTTAATACTTCTAACTTCCTTGATACCATTGGCTAAAGCTTCCATAAGTGCTAGTTCTTTATCAGTGAAGGTATCCATAAGTTTTTCTACCTG
>SAAC01000122.1 GCA_009929605.1 Negativicutes bacterium | reverse complement strand
CGATGGTAATGTATTAGTGGCTCCAGTTTGTCCGAATTCTGAAGTAACTTTGGTAGGTCCTACTGGCTTGTCATCTGATTATGCGTATTTGTGGACAACTAACTCTGGTGAAGTGATTTCTAATCCAAACCAATCGAGTGTGAAAGTACATCCACAAGTAACCACTACGTACACGTTGCGCATAACTAACACATCAACGCCGGCACAATGTTACCGAGAAGTGACTAAAGTGGTAGATGTACATGTTATGCCAACTATTATGGTAACATCTTCAGCAGCTACTGTAACTCCTGATGGTTCGGCTATCTGTAAAGGTGAACGTATTACGCTTACAGTCAAAGCGGCTGACGGTACAGCCTTGGCGCCTACTAAATATCGTTTTGAATGGGTGGCTTCCACTGGTGCAGCTATAGCTGGAAATACCTCGGCTGCTATTCAGGTAATGCCTGATACGACCACGACCTATACGGTAACGGTAACTAACAGAGAAACTCTCTGTAAGATTACGTCGATTCACAAAGTGACTGTGATGTCTATTCCAACTGATATTATCATTGTGGCCTCAACTGCAAATCCTGTTTGTGCATCAACTCCACTTACTCTTACGGCGTCCTATAAAGATGGATTGTCATATCGTTGGACTGATAGTGATGGTAACGAGTTAATTAATAATGGTAGCGATGTCATTGTTAATGGTAATAAGTTAACGGTTAAACCAACACGCAATACGACTTACTATGTGCAGGTATCTAATTTGGCAGGTTGTTCTGCACCATTTCCTTGTTCTGTTGTTGTGAATTCATTACCAACATTAACTGTAAGTGGACCAACATTGTTCTGTTTAGGTGATGTTGGTGGTTCATTCACTTTAGTGGCTACTACCAACCCTGCTAACGCTTTAGTAACTTGGGTTTATGGTAATGAGACTAAAACAGGAACTACATTGACTATTTCTCCATCAACCGCAGGTATGATGAACTTCCGTGTCACTGCAACCAATCCGTTGACTGGTTGTGTATCATCAGAAGTACTTCATTCGGTATCTGTGGCGGGTGTACCTGAAAATACAGAATTGAAAGTAATATCTTCAGCATCTGGTGAAGCTTGTGTGGATAATGTAGTTAAACTAGAAGCAACGTATGGTTTCACACGTTACGATTTTGGTAAAACGGATGGTACTATTTATACCGTATTACAATCGAGCAATGTGAATATATTTGAGAATTTACCACATACACAAGGTACGGTAACCTATTTCGTTGATATTTATAACGAAGCTGGTTGTAAAGTACGTAAAGAACGTGCTGTGAAAGTAAATCCAATTCCAAGTAATATCACTATAGACGCAAGTGGCTTTGATACAACCACTACATCGGTAATGATATGCGAAGGAGATTCAGTGATATTGGCAGCTCAAGATGCTGATACTGGTCATAATACGTATTCATGGACCGATACCGATGGTACAGTTTGGGGTACAAGTCAATCTATCAAAGTAGGTCCACGTTTAACAACAACTTATTATTTGACGGTTACCAACAATAGTGGATGTTCATTGGTTAAATCCTATGAAGTACGTGTTACACCTATGGATAAAATTTCGGTAACAGTAAGTAAAACTGAAATTTGTGAAGGTAGTGCCGATGCGGTTGTTTTACGTGCATCAGGTTCTCCTACGGGTTCATATATGTGGACTTCAAACGAAGGAAAACAATGGTTCAATTCCACCTCTATTACGGTTTATCCAGAAGTAGATGGAACGGATTATATTGTTGAAGCTATTTCTAGTACAGATAACCGTTGCTCTAGTACAGCTACTGCTCATATCGAAGTTGTCAAAGTGCCAACAGCAAGCTCTGTTCAAATCATTGTTCCTACTGGAACTAATGTTTGTCCAGGTGAAGTAATAACACTTAAAGCTATTAGTCAATACGATAGCGAAGGTGTTTTATATCGTTGGAGTACAGGACAAATTGGTAATGAGATTATGGTGACACCTGTTGTGACAACTACTTATTGGGTAATTGCTTCTAATAGATTGCATTGCGAAAATCTATTGGATACAACCAAGGTGACTATTACGGTATATCCAAAACCAACTCCTGCTGTCACTGGTAATTTGGTTGTATACGAAGGTCAATCAACTGAATTGACAGCTACTGGTGGTGTACAATATGAATGGCGTGATGCTGGTGGTCTATTAGTTGGCGAAGATGCAGTTATTCAATTGCAGCCAGCCGCTACAACTACTTATTCGTTAACGGCAGTTGGTAATAATGGATGTCGTGCTACAATTCCTGTTACCATTACAGTAGTTCCATTTGAAGCTATTATTACAGGCTTGAACTACTTATGTTCTGGAAGTTCTACAGTACTGACAGCCAACGGTAGTTTTGATGAAGGATATCGCTACATGTGGGTGAAACCTGCAGGTGCTGTTTCACAAAGTGTTACCGTTTCAACGCCTGGAACTTACACCGTTCGAGTAACTACACCTTGGGGAACTTCTGATGTGGCTAGTGTGGAAGTGTTCTTATCGGAATCGCCACAAGCTAAATTTGATGCACCTCAACCAACCTGCCAAGGATCTGGTAATGTAGTAGTTCCTTACACTGTATTAGCAGGTAGTCCAACTAACTACTCATTGACATTCAATGCGGCGGCATTAGCGGCAGGTTTTATCAATGTAGACGAAGCGGCACTTACTAGTACATATATTTCGTTCCCAGCACCAACAATGGCGCCTTATGGCATTTACCAAGTACGCATTACATTGACCAATGCAACAGGTTGCCAAAGTGGGGAATATCTAGTGTCATTTGGTATTCACCGTGACAACATGATTGTTCAAATGTGGGACGACGTATTAATTTGCGATAATAGTAGTCATGAA
>SAAC01000121.1 GCA_009929605.1 Negativicutes bacterium | reverse complement strand
GTCCATGTAGTGGCTAGCCACATTATCATCACTGACGATGATAACAGGGCATGGACCTTTTAATGGCAAAATATAGTCGGTTACGCGAGATAATGCGTGCTCCTCAATGATGACATCATAGGATTGGGAGGCATTAATATGGATTCGTTTCATAGTTTCCTTCCTAGATTCTGTGTATTGTGAAAGTTCGGCGCAACGGCCATTTGCGGGATATTGTGATTTCAATATTTGCACTGGATTGTATTGCACCAAATTTTACATTAAATAGATAATATTATTTGTTCAAATTGTGTTTTATAACGATGTCGCGCATAGCGAAGATATCTTTTGTTAAATCGCTGAATTGATCTGGACGAAGTGCTTGTGGACCGTCGCATAATGCTTTGGCTGGGTCGTTGTGAACTTCAATCATCAAGCCGTCAGCGCCGCCACCAGTGGATGCTAGGGACAATGGGCGAACCATACGGCTCATACCTGCTGCATGGCTAGGGTCCATGATGATTGGTAAATGGCTTAATTCATGCATCATAGGAATAGCAGTTACGTCCAATGTGTTACGAGTTTTAGTTTCGAATGTACGGATACCGCGTTCGCAAAGAACGATTTGTTCATTACCTTCACTCATAATGTACTCAGCAGCCATTAACCATTCTTCGTAAGTAGCGGATAAACCACGTTTTAACAATACGGGCTTGCGTAATTTACCAACTTCTTTTAATAATGTGAAGTTCTGCATGTTACGAGCGCCGATTTGAAGCATATCTACATTATCGAAGTATTGTAATTGGGATGGATCCATAACTTCGGATACGATAGGCAATCCAGTTTCTTTTTTCGCAGCCTCTAATAACTCAAGACCAGATGGGCCCATACCTTGGAAGGAATATGGGGAGGTACGAGGCTTGAACGCACCACCGCGAAGGATAGTAGCACCAGCTGCTTTTACGGCGTGAGCACATTCGATAACTTGTTCAGGTGTTTCTACAGAGCAAGGACCCGCCATGATAGCAAAGTGACCACCGCCGATTTTTACGCCACCGATATCCACGATAGTATCTTGAGGATGGAATTTACGGTTTGCTTTTTTAAATGGCTCTTGGATACGAGTTATTTTGTCTACGATTTCAAGGGATTCGATGAGGCGCGCATCGAGAGCAGATGTATCACCGATGACACCGATTAATGTGTAGTTCGCACCTTGAGATGGGTGTAATGTGTAGCCTTGGTTCGTTAACCAAGACTGGAATTCATTTAATTGGTCTTTGTCTGCGTTGGATTTTACGGTAATAATCATGGTGATAACTCCTTTTTAAAAATGTTCTCTTCTTTTTTCTCTTTTATATGTTAGCTTTCACAAGAGGGCGGCCCTCAGTGAAAGTAATCATTAGGATTATTTATTCAAATTGTGTTTTACAACGATGTCGCGCATAGCGAAGATATCTTTTGTTAAATCGCTAAATTGATCTGGACGAAGTGCTTGAGGTCCATCGCACAATGCTTTAGATGGATCATTGTGAACCTCAATCATCAAACCGTCAGCACCGCCACCAGTGGATGCTAGGGACAATGGGCGAACCATACGGCTCATGCCCGCTGCATGGCTAGGGTCCATGATGATTGGCAAATGGCTCAATTCGTGAACCATAGGGATAGCTGTTACGTCTAATGTGTTACGAGTTTTAGTTTCGAATGTACGGATACCGCGTTCGCAAAGTACGATTTGTTCATTCCCTTCGCTCATAATGTACTCAGCAGCCATCAACCATTCTTCGTAAGTAGCGGATAAACCGCGTTTTAATAATACTGGTTTGCGTAATTTACCAACTTCTTTCAATAATGTGAAGTTTTGCATGTTACGAGCGCCGATTTGAAGCATGTCTACATCATCGAAGTATTCTAATTGAGATGGATCCATAACTTCGGAAACGATAGGTAAACCAGTTTCCTTTTTTGCAGCCACTAACAATTCAAGACCAGATGGGCCCATACCTTGGAAGGAATATGGGGAGGTACGAGGTTTGAATGCACCACCGCGAAGGATGGTAGCACCTGCTTCTTTCACCGCGCGAGCACATTCGATAACTTGTTCAGGTGTTTCAACGGAGCAAGGGCCGGCCATAATGGCGAAGTGACCGCCACCGATTTTAACGCCCCCTACATCTACAATTGTATCATCTGGATGGAATTTTCGGTTCGCTTTTTTGAACGGTTCTTGAATACGAGTAACCTTGTCAACGATTTCAAGGGATTCCACAGCTCGTTTATCAAGGGAGGATGTGTCACCGATGATACCCATGATCGAATAATTCGCGCCCTCTACTGGATGAATTACGAAACCTTGGTTCGTAAGCCAATTTTGTAAATCCTGTAACTGCGCTTGGTCTGGGTTTTGTTTTAATGTGATAATCATGGTAATGCCTCCTGTAAAAGAAAAATAAATTGCTACTTACATGCTTGGGAGCTGTGGTAGGGTGGCAATAAAAAAGGAGCCACCCGCAATACTACGGGTAGCTCCTTCACTATGTTAAGCCTATCATTGACTAAATAAATCAGCGCAGCTCAAATAGTTCTTTACCCGTAGACTGGATAAAGAACGCAAAATAGAAGTATTGGCTGTTCATTGTGCTGATGCAGTTAGTCATTTTGATTGGCTCCTTTCTTAAGTAGATGAACACATTATAACCCCATATGAAAATGAATAGCAAGTGTTTTTTTGTAAAAATATACAAAAAAAATCTTTTACAAAGAAACAACAGTGTACTCTTGGTGAACAAAACTGATGAAGGAAGGTGTGTAAAAAAGAAATTTATATGGAAAATCAGTTGGCTTTTTTCTTTAGAATTAGATATGCTAATTGTAGAATATTATAGAGTTTTGAGTGTGTTTTAATTGATGGAGGTGCACGAATGCATAATCTTATTTATGATGAAACGTGGTCTGTAGA
>SAAC01000038.1 GCA_009929605.1 Negativicutes bacterium | reverse complement strand
GAGGCAGAGCAGAAAGCCTTGGAAAGCCGGATTGCTGAACTGGATGAGTTCATTACCACAGCAAAAGAAAAATCCCTCAATGCCGAATACTTCCTGCAAATGGTACAGAAGTACACGGACATCAAGGAATTGGATGCCGAAATCATTCGGGAGTTTGTGGAAAAGATCATCGTGTTCAAGGCTGAAAAGGTAGACGGTCACAGGATGCAGCGTATTCAAATCATTTACAACTGCATCGGAGCAGTAGAAATTCCGAGCAAGCATGAAAAAACGGCATAGCCGATAATCACGACTATGCCGAAATTTTCAGGGATTATAAATCCCTAAGACGCACCCACAAAGGGCGCTATTTTGTGTTTATAGAGGAAGTTTTATAATATGATGTCAAAAATAAAAAACCGCACTATTAGTGCGGTTTAAGTGGTGACCCAGAAGGGATTCGAACCCCTGGCCTTTTGATTCGTAGTCAAACGCTCTATCCAGCTGAGCTACTGAGTCATGTACTTGGTACTTGATTATATTAACATATTGCGCTTTACAATGCAAGTACTTTTTCAAATATTTCTTTACAAATATTTGTCATAGAATAAGCGACCAATAAATGGTCGCTTTCTATAATGGCAGGGGCAGTAGGACTTGAACCCACAACCGACGGTTTTGGAGACCGTAACTCTACCAATTGAGCTATACCCCTATGTACATCAAGTGTGACTTGATACTAGATAATAATAACAAATAGGGCGGTATCTGTCAATCAGAAATTACAGTTTAATTGTCAACCGATATGAGTTTAATGCATATATACAGTGAATTTGAATTTATCTATTCTTATTGTAAAAGTAGAATGAAATTTATTTGACTCCGAACAATCAACATGCTATTATAAACTCATACAAATACATATTTGGGAATAGGTGCAGAAATGCATAACAGAAAAGCTGGTTCAAAGCCAGCACGGTCCCGCCACTGTATGGTCGAGCGAATTTTATTAAGTCACTGGGAAACTGGGAAGGCAAAAGGAGCGATGACACCGAGTCAGGAGAACTACCTATTCAACATTCACCAGTTGACCTACGAGCGATAGGGAGGAGAAGATTGATTCTTTTTTCGCGCATGGTAAAAAAGAATTTTTTTATTGGCCGAAATAGTTTCAATGGACAAGGTACTGATAAGTGGTTAAACAAGTCTTACAGTAGCAGCCATTCGATGATCTAAACACTGTAGTCATGGTGAATAATACCATTGGTATTACCAACCATGATTTTTTTGTGGTTGTAATATATTTTTGTAGTAAATGTAGGGCATGCATTTATTCATCATCATCCTAAAAGAGGCTGACACAGGTTTCGAGCATACGAAATTTGTGTCAGTCTCTTTTAATTTATTAGTTATACAGAACCATAATATAGATGGTGGAGGACGATATGAGGGAAAGGATAGTATTAAATTATGGCAGATAATTGTAAAATGGGCAAAAAAAATACACCTCTATAGGTGTAATAAAATAGTGGTGCGGGAGAAGGGACTTGAACCCCCACGCCGTAAGGCGCCAGATCCTAAGTCTGGTGCGTCTGCCAATTCCGCCACTCCCGCATACCGACTGAAATAATAATATCATACTACGGCTATCAGAGTCAACAGTTTTATCAATTTTATTTCTATAAAATGTTGACTCATTTTTTACAATCTTATATTGGTTGAATATACCCTAGTAGATACTGTTCTGCTAGGGTATTTATTGTAGAAGGTGAGGTTATTCCTATGACATTTGAAAAAATCAGTATCCGTGAAATTTTAGCACTAGTCATGCTAGGTATCGTGAATATTATGGCCGTGCTCTACGGTTGGCCGGAACTCGCTATGAGCATTAGTTCCGGGCTAGTTGGTTATCTCGGTGGGCGTGATATGCGCCATGACCGGAATCAATAATTAAATATATTACTTGCAATGGTGAAAGCTGTAAATGGGCTTTCACCATTTTTATTATTTATAGTCTCGTCATATACATATGATATAATAGTACCGTACAGTCAACCGAGGTTGATTGGTAAAGAATATACGAGGTAATTATGCAACAAATAGATACTATGTTATCCCAGAACCCGCCCTTCCAGGACGGGCTAAACGCGTTTAGCGGCAAGGGAAAAACAGTGATATATGGGCTCAGCAGCTCGCAGAAATCATTTTTATTCAGTCGGGCCATGGCGGTTCATTTTAGTACAACTGACAGCATGGATACAGAAGCTAGTGCTAACAATGAGGTCGGTGCAACTAGTGGCTCTAAACAGGGGAAATCAAATTCTGCCATCAAAATCCCACCAACTATTATTATCGTGCACGACAAAGAGCACAAGGAATTATGGGAACGAGATTTGGCATTTTTCTTGCCTAATGTGCCGGTGGTACCATTCCCCATAACGGATAAAGTGGATTTCACGACGGTAGCACGTAGCCTAGAAAATCAGGCGAATCAAATGCGAGCGCTCAGTTTATTGGCTTGGAAACAGCCAGTAGTGGTGCTAGCCAATGCGGAGGAGGTCTCACAATATGTGGTGAGCCCAGAGCGATTGGCGCGCCAAAGTATTCACTTTGAAAACGGTGTGGAATACGAACGTGAAAAAGTGCTAGAACAATTAGTAACAATTGGATATGAACGAGTAGACCAGGTGGAACAACGTGGTCATTTTGCCGTGCGTGGCGATATTTTGGACGTATTCCCTGTGAACAATGAAGACCCTGTGCGCATTGAGTTTTTTGGTGATGAAATCGATACGATGCGCTATTTCACCATCGATACACAGCGTTCTATTGAAACCATTGAAAACTGCACCATTACACCACTTCATTTGGATATTGGTGATGATGCGACGACGTTATTATCCTATGGAAATAACGGTATTACCATTTATGATGAGCCGGGCCGTATTCAGGAATCGCTCAAGAAATTTTTAAAAGAAGATACTACGCATCGCGCGGATCATTGCGATTGGAATACATTACAACGCAGTGTTAATGGATATACACAAATTGCCTTTACCTTTATGCAACAACGATCTATTGGTCTCACTGGATTTAATCCAGTGGGTATTCAAGGCAAGGCGATGACGAGTTTTGAACGTCAAATTCCATTGTTGACGGATGAAATTAAACAATGGCACCGATTGAATCATCAAGTGGTACTAGTGTTAAATAATCAACAACGGCGCGAAGGCATTGAACGAGCTTTCATCGAGGACGGCATTCCCTATGAACAGACGTCGGTACTAGAACATAAACCAGGTACGGTGCAGATTTTACAAGGTTTATTAACGGACGGGTTTGAATTGCCACATAGCCATTTCGTGGTCGTTACGGAAGGCAATATTTACGGACAACAAAAGAAAAAGTTGCGCCAAAAGACGCCAAAAGGTCAGGAAATTACGTATTTCACGGACCTCAGTATCGGCGATTATGTCGTACACAGCGTTCATGGTATTGGTAAATATGTAGGCCTCAAGACCATTGAAACGGAAGGGATTCATAAGGATTATATTGAAATTGCCTATGCAGGAACGGATCGTTTATTCTTACCGGCGGGTAATCTTGATCAATTGCAAAAATATATCGGCAACGAAGGCGATGCACCGCGCATCCATAAAATGGGTGGTGGCGATTGGCGCAAGGTTAAGGCGAAGGCACAAAAATCCATTGATGATTTGGCCGACAAGTTAGTAGCCCTCTATGCAGAACGGGAAATTACACCGGGTTTTGCATTTTTACCAGATCAACCATGGCAGCAAGAGTTTGAAGATACATTCCCATACGAGGAAACGCAGGACCAATTGCAGGCCACGGCAGAAATTAAGGAATCCATGGAACGACCTGCCCCAATGGATCGATTGCTTTGCGGTGACGTAGGCTTTGGTAAAACAGAGGTGGCCATGCGTGCTATTTTCAAAGCCGTTATGAGTGGTAAACAAGTGGCTGTGCTAGTACCGACAACGGTGTTGGCGCAGCAACATTACCAAACGTTCTTGAATCGATTTAATAGCTTTGGCGTTAAGGTGGAGGTATTGAATCGTTTCCGTACTACCGCTGAGAAAAAGCAAATTGTAAAGGGTGTAGAAGAAGGTTCCATAGATGTATTGATTGGCACCCATTCCTTGCTAAACAAGAAAATCAAATTTAAGGATTTAGGCATGCTTGTCGTCGATGAAGAACAACGATTTGGGGTGGCTCAAAAGGAAAAATGGAAGAGCTGGGCCTCCAACATCGATGTACTCACATTGAGTGCTACGCCAATTCCGCGGACTTTGCACATGTCCCTGGTAGGCGTGCGTGAAATGTCTGTTATCAACACCCCACCAGAGGACCGTTTGCCAGTCCAAACCTATGTGGTGGAATACGATATGAATCTCATCGCTGATGCGGTGCGTCGTGAAATTCAACGAGGAGGCCAAGTTTACTTCGTATATAATCGAGTAGCATCCATTGAACATATGGGGGAACTCCTTGAGGCGGCGATGCCGGAACTTCGCTATGCTATTGCGCATGGTCAAATGACGGGGCGCCAAACTGAGGAAATCATGGCCGATTTCTACGAAGGTCAATATGATTTGTTATTATGTACGAGCATCATTGAAACAGGCCTCGACATTCCAAATGCAAATACCATCATCATTTATGATGCGGACCATTTGGGGCTTTCACAGTTGTACCAAATGCGTGGCCGTGTAGGTCGTTCCAGACGCCGTGCGTACGCGTATTTCATGTATCGTCCTGATAAAATTTTGAGTGAGGCCGCTGAAAAACGGTTGAAAGCCATCGAAGAATTCACTGAATTAGGGGCTGGGTTTAAACTCGCTATGCGTGACCTTGAAATTCGTGGGGCCGGGAATCTGTTGGGTTCCCAGCAACATGGCAATATCGCCTCCGTCGGTTTTGGCATGTATTGTACGATGCTCGAAGAGGCTATTGCAAAGGCCCAAAACAAGGAAATTCACGTGGATATTACGCCAGATCCAGCTATTGATTTGGGAGTGGATGCGTTTATCGATGACCCGTACATCAAGGATAGCGCGCGTAAAATTTCTGTATACCAACGTCTATTGCATGTCAAATCCAAGGAACAATTGGATGATTTGACGGACGAATTAATCGACCGTTTTGGTACGCCGACTGACCCTGTGGACCGTTTGTTGCGCTTGGCACAACTCAAGGAACAGGCCCGTCTCATCGGGATCAAGAGCCTTGTGCTTCGGGAGCAACAAATTATCATCCATTGGCATGATGACAGCAAAATGGCCGATTGGGATATGGGTGCCGTTACTGAAAGTATTTGGAAAAAAATTAAATTAGCTGATACAAAACCAGCGACCTTGTACATGTCTCTGAATGGCGTGAAAGGCAATATTTTGACCATTACCGAAACCTTGCTCAAGGAATTGAGCCGTAAGGTGCCAGGCTCAACTAGCGCTGTGGCCGCTACTACGACAGCTAATGAAGCAAGTGGCGCCAACAAGGCATCTATGGTACATACGAAGGAGGGCCTATGAATCGATTCTTAAAAGGTGCTATGATTTTGACCATCGCCGGCATTATCGTAAAGGTCATCGGTGCATTCAGTAAGGTTTTCATTGCTCGTATTTTAGGCGGTGAGGGCATCGGTCTCTATCAGATGGCTTATCCCATTTATCAAATGATTGTAAGTATTGCTGTGTCCGGAATACCGGTGGCTATCTCCATTATGATTGCGGAAAAACTGGCCAATGAGGATATGCGGGGCATTGATAAGACCTTTAAGGTGTCGTTGATGCTACTTACGACAGTAGGTGCTATTTTCGGCATCGGTATGTTTGTACTGGCTGATTACCTTGTGGAATGGGGGATTATTACAGACCCGAGGGCACTCTTAGGTATCAAGGCATTGGCGCCAGCTATTTTTGTGGTGACCTTATTGAGCTGTTTCAGAGGCTATTTCCAAGGTTTCCAATACATGGTACCGACAGGGACTAGCCAGGTCTTTGAGCAAACATTCCGGGTCGTAACGATGGTAGGGCTGGCCTACCTACTCATTGATCGAGGTCTACATTGGGCTGCTGCGGGGGCTACCTTTGCTACCTTTCCTGGCGTACTAGCTGGGGTGGTTGTACTCGGCTATTTCTATTATCGGCAGAGGCATGTACGTCATGAGTTGCGAGCTACACAGAATTCTGAATCCATAGAGGAATCAACTTCTGCTGTGGTAAAGCGCCTTATTGCATTAGCTATACCGGTATCCATGGCTAATATTGTTATGCCTATTGTAATGCTCATCGACATGGCCATCGTGCCACGTCGCCTGATGGATATTGGCTATTATATGAATGAGGCGACCACACAATTTGGTTATCTCACAGGTATGGCAACGTCTCTTGTGGGGTTACCTATCATTTTGACCACATCTCTTGCAGCTAGTTTGGTACCAGCTGTATCTGAATCAGCAGCACTTCATAAATTAGACGATATTAATCATCGGTCGAAAATGGCTATGAAAATCGCTAATTTATTTACTATCCCTGCTTGTGTAGGGCTATCTGTTTTGGCTACACCCGTATCTCAGATGATTTATAATACACCTCATGCTGGGCCTGCTATTGCTGTCATGAGTCTTAGTATTGTCCTTTTAGGGGCACAACAAATTACAGCGGCTATTTTACAAGGCTTAGGTCGCACGGTGATTCCCATGGTGACAATCTTTATTGGTCTCTTGGTGAAAGTATTCCTAGACTATGAATTAACAGCTATCCCAGAACTTGGTATCAATGGTGCCGCATGGGCGACGAATATATTCTTCGGTCTTGCCGCCATACTTAACTTTATATTTGTTAAACGCTATATTGGTTCCATCGTACCAAAGGTAGAGTTGATTAAAATCATCCTATCAGCTATGGCGATGGGCGGTATGGCTAGCGTGATGTATAGTTTTCTTTTGACACTTGTTGGTAATGCTTTAGCAGTAGGATTTACTATAGTGGGAGCCATCGTGACCTATGGTGCTACCTTGTGGCTCACACGGGCGATAACTCGTGGTGATCTATATAATATGCCAATCATAGGAAAACGATTATTGGCGAAGAAAAGACAAGAGGAGGTTGAACTATATGACGAAGAATATTAACATCCAACCTTTAGTTGATGTGGTGTCAGAGCTCCGTGCTCCCAATGGTTGTCCTTGGGATCGAAAACAGACACATGAATCACTTAGACGATACTTTATTGAAGAGGTCTATGAAGTAATGGAAGCCATCGATAATAAAGATGTCGCTAATCTTCGTGAAGAATTAGGTGACGTATTGTTACAAATTGTATTCCATGCACAATTAGCAACAGAGCGTGGGGCTTTTACCATGCAAGATGTTATTGATGATGTGACTAATAAGATGATTAGACGGCATCCTCATGTATTCCCTGTCCGCGGAGGAGAGACAGACGCGCTAAGTGAGAGCGGAAATCAAAAGTTGGACTCGAGTGCTTCGGAGGCGGGGGATACCAGTAAAAGTGTACAAATGGCTCTAACATGGGACGAATTAAAGGCCCAAGAACATGGGGAAGAGCGGAAAAATATTTTAGATGGCATAAGTGTGGGATTGCCAGCACTATTACGAGCTCAAAAGTTGCAAGAAAAGGCCGCAAAGGTAGGTTTTGACTGGACTGAAGAGGATTCGGTGTGGGCGAAAGTCGATGAGGAAATGGCCGAATTTAAAGAGGCTATTCAAGAAAATAATCAAGAAAACATGGAAAATGAGGCGGGTGACGTACTTTTTTCCTTGATTAATCTGTTTAGATGGTATAAAATAAGCGGAGAAAATGCACTGATTCGTACAAACACTAAGTTCCATCGGCGTTTTGCTCATGTGGAGAGACGTGTGAACCAAAGTGGTCGTGCCTGGGGAACTTTTAGTTTGTCTGAGCTGGACGCTTTTTGGGATGAGGCTAAGGTGCAAGAAAAATAACATTCGTCGTGGCGTTTGAGAACACGGGAATAGTTTGTATTTTTAAGGAGGTTCTGTCATGAACAAAACAGAATTAATCGCAAGCGTTGCTGCAAAAACTGAATTAACTAAAAAAGATGCTGAAAAAGCAGTAAAAGCTGTATTCGACACAGTTGCTGAAGAATTAGCAGAAGGTGGCAAAGTTCAAGTAATCGGCTTCGGTACTTTCGAAGTTCGCGAACGCGCAGCTCGTGAAGGCCGCAACCCACAAAATGGCAAAACTATCACAATTGCAGCTTCCAAATCCCCTGCATTCAAAGCTGGTAAAGGTTTGAAAGAACAAGTTAACCTTACTAAAGCTGATAAAAAACGTAAAAAATAATTGTCACTGACAGTTTAAGTAAAAGGAGATCCTTTGGGGTCTCTTTTTTTACTTAAAATTGACAGGTCCTAGATAATGCAACTATCACAAGTCATATACAACGTTATGGTATTTCTCTAATAGCCCTAATATATGGTATAATTGCGTAGAGAAAGGGGCATAGTATGAGTTCAGAAACACCAAGAAAGGTACTCATTGTCTCCGCGTCTATCGGGACCGGACACATGCAGGCCGCTAGAGCCATAGAAGAATATTGGGTGCAACAAGAGCCAGATGCAGAGATTACGCATGTGGATTTTTTGGATACCGATACATTATCCATCGATAATATCTTGAAGGATACATACATCAAGATGATCGACGTATTTCCTATGCTGTATGATTTGATTTATAAATTGTCCAAAGGGGAGCATCGCGGTGGATTGTTGCAAACGGCATTGTCTTGGGTATTGAAGAACCGTATGTCCAAATTGATTAACAAAATTAAACCAGATGTGTTGGTGTTTACGCATCCGTTTCCGTGTGGTGCTGCGTGTATTTTAAAACGCCAAGGGCAGATTAATGTACCTATCATGGCAATTTTAACGGATTTCAGTAGCCACCAATTCTGGATGTACCAACAGGTGGATACTTATTTTGTGGCCACTGAGGGAATGGTGCAGGAGATGACCTCCTGTGGCATCGAGGAATCACGGATTCACGTATCAGGGATTCCCGTGCGTCGCGCTTTCTTTGATGATGCCATTACAGATTATCGTATGGGCGCTCCTGTGAAAGTTTTAGTCATGGGTGGTGGCCTTGGAATGGGGTCCTTAGAGTCAGCCCTTAAACGATTAGATGATATTGGATCCATAGATGAACTCGTTGTACTAGCGGGCCAAAATACTTCACTCTATGAATTATTGCTTAGCTTGAGCCACAATATGAAAACAAAGACAACCGTGTACGGTTATGTGAGCAATGTGTCTGAATTGATGCGAGATGCTACTTTGCTTGTGACTAAACCAGGCGCCTTAACTTGTATGGAGGCTGTTACTATGGGAATACCTATGGTATTCTTTAATGCTATCCCTGGACAAGAAGATGCTAATGCAGAACTCTTAGAACGTCGTGGCTGTGCTCGTTGGGCACGAGATATCCATAATTTGGAGGATGTAGTCACTGCATTATTAATTAATCCACATCGATTACAACACATGTCTATTCAATGTCGTGCCTGGCATGTAGATGGGGCTGCGAATATCGTAGGTGATATCATCGCCATGTTGGATAAAAAGGACCTTCCTAAATATACTGGTGACTATATGTCGAATTTAGAGTTGGCCAGTGAAAAATAAGAGTATTTCATTATGTGCCAAACTATTGAGCAAATATACTATTGGTTTCGCCCTTATAGTAACATATCATAGAATATGACAATAAAAAAAAGGCATCGCCTATGGGCGGTGCCTTTCAAATGTAATTATGTGTGCGATATTTCTAATAGAATAGGTAATCCATATCTAGAAACTAGCACATTAATTATAATGAATCGTAGAGTTCGATATGTTCTTGGCGAATATCTTGCAATGTAGCGAGCAGAGCTTCGGTGCTTTCAGCAGCGGTGTACAGTTCCTGGAAGTAGAGGGAATCCTCTAGGGTTACACTCCATTGGAATGAATCGTTGTCGTCGTATACAGAAAATACAATTTCTGTTTCCAATGTTTCTGGCATATGACCATCGTTATCTGTGATCGTTGCATATGATCCATCATCCAATAAATCGGTGTACAATACATCCGTGTTGTCAAAATCTAAAATACCAAAGTCCATTTTTTCATACAATGATTCAACCGTGTCGGGTCCCATGAGTGCCTCCTAAAACATGAACATTACTTAATGAATTACTTTAATTTTATTCTACTGACGTGGGTCCACACTGTCAAGATATAGGAGTCCTACAATGAATGTAGTTAGTTTACAAAATATAGAAAAATCCTATGGTACGCGCCTCTTGTTCCGGGATGTAAATATTACATTTACCAATGAACATCGCCTAGGTCTCGTAGGTATCAATGGGACTGGGAAATCCACGTTCCTTAAAATTTTGGCGGGCCAAATGGAGGCCGATAAGGGCACTATCGACCGTAATGGCAAGGCTAGTGTGTATTACATGGCACAAATGCCTGATTTTGACGATAATGCCACACTTTTGGAAACTATCCTAGAGGGGTCTCATCCGCAACTCCAATTGGTACGCGATTTTGAACGGGCCAGTCGCGCCTATAATGCTCTGTCTGAGGCAAGTACTGATGGTACTGTAGGTTCTGGTGAAAGCTCCGCAACAGTCGATGATTCCGTAACAGCTAATAGTGCGAGTGCATCAACAGTTGAGACTTCAAGTGCCAACACAACAAAAATTACTCGCCAATACATGGACCTCCTGGAACGGATGGATCGAGAGGAAGGTTGGCAAGTGGAGCAACAGGCTCGCATTATCCTCAATAAATTGGGATTCCCTGATGTGAATCAAGAGGTACAATATTTATCTGGTGGTCAACGTCGCCGCTTGGCCTTGGGCCAAGCATTATTATATCCTTGTGATTTGCTCCTATTGGATGAACCGACGAACCATTTGGATGAGGATAGTATTGAGTGGTTGGAAACATACTTAGCAAATCGGCAAGGTGGTTTGTTAATCAGTACGCATGACCGTTATTTCTTAAATACGGTGTGTGATGGTATTTTGGAATTATCTAATCGCCATATGTATCAATATGATGGTAATTACGGGAAATTTTTGGAACTTAAGGCGGACCGAGAGGCTCGTCAAGCAGCGACCGAGGAAAAACGGCGCCAATTTTTAAAGCGTGAAATCGAATGGGTACGTCGTGGCGCCCAGGCTCGTAGCACAAAACAAAAGGCTCGTTTACAACGGTTTGAAAACCTCAAAACCATGGAAACTACACGACGTGTAGATACGATGGATCCGATAGCTTTGAAAACTCGTCTCGGCAAAACTATCTTTGACATTGACCATTTGAGCTTTGACTTTGATGGTCGCCCTATGGTTCGTGATTTTACGTATCACGTGGTGCGTCATGATCGCATTGGTATCGTAGGACCAAATGGTGTTGGTAAATCTACGTTTATGAAGCTTCTAGACGGTACACTTACCCCAGCTAGTGGTACAACAGGTCGCGGTGAAACGGTCCGTATAGCCCATTTTAAGCAAGAATTACCCCACTTTGATGAGGACATGCGCGTATTAGATTACATTCGTGAGGACCATGCGTACATGGTACTTGGCGATGGTAGTACCTTAAGTGCAGGCCAAATCTTAGAGCGATTCCTCTTTACCCCAGAGCTGCATGGGGTTTCTATCCGAAAATTATCTGGTGGGGAACGTCGACGTTTGTATCTATTGAAGCTCTTGATGAGTGCCCCCAATGTACTGCTTTTGGATGAACCTACAAATGATTTAGATATTCCCACGCTAGAAGTGCTAGAGGAATTCCTTGATGGATTTGGTGGTGTTATCGTTACGGTCTGTCATGATCGTTATTTCTTGGACCGTGTAGTGGATAAACTCTTTGTATTCCAAGGTGATGGTGATATCGAAATCGTGCATGGATCTTACTCTGATTATAAAGATTCTATCAATGGTGAAAGCCAAGGTAGTGGTCATAAAAGCAATAGCTCAAGTAGTCGGGGCTTTTACAAAGGGGACAATAAGTCGGTTGAACATATAAATGAGCCTGAGAAAACATCTACGGAGGGTTCAGAGGATAAGAAACCCCTTAATAAATTTGAAGAGCAAGAATATGAAGCTATTTTAGAGGAATTACCAAAGCTAGAACACCTCATAAAAGGCCTAGATGTGATGATTGCACAATGTGCAACAGACTTTAAAAAAATGCAAGAATTGATGGTTGAGCGAAATTCCGCACAACAGCGGGCTGATGAGCTTACAGAGCGATGGATGTCTCTTGAAGAGCGACTTTAACTATGATATAATTCTCAAAGTATAACGATAACTACGTTACCTAAGTAGGAGGACCTATGAGGAAGTACCAATTTTTAGATCGTCGTGTTCCAATTGAAGACGGCAATATTGCATTAGTGCAAGATTTATCCAAATGTAAAAACTGTTCCCTTTGCCGTAAAGCCTGTGCGGTAGATATGGGCGTATTTGACTACTATGATTTGACTACAAATGGGGATGTGCCAATCTGTATTCATTGTGGTCAATGTGCATCCATTTGTCCATTCGATTCCATTAACGAACGTTCTGAAATCGACGAAGTAAAAGCAGCTATTGCTGATCCAAACAAAATTGTTGTATTCCAAACTGCACCAGCCGTACGCGTTGGTTTAGGTGAAGAATTCGGCATGGAAGCGGGTACTTTCGTAGAAGGCAAAATGGTATCTGCCCTTCGCAAATTAGGCGGGGACTATGTATTAGATACAAACTTCGGTGCTGACATGACTATCATGGAAGAAGCATCTGAATTAATTGAACGTGTATTGCATGGCGATGCTACATTGCCACAGTTCACTAGTTGCTGCCCAGCATGGGTTAAGTTTGCAGAAACATTCTATCCTGAGTTTTTGCCAAACTTGTCTACAGCTAAGAGCCCAATTGCAATGCAAGCACCAACGCAAAAAACATACTTTGCAGAAAAAATGGGTATCGATGCGAAACAAATCGTGGCTGTATGTGTAACTCCATGTACGGCTAAGAAATTTGAAATTCGTCGTGAAGAAATGAATGCATCTGCTGAATACTGGAACAAACCAGATATGCGCGATACAGATTACTGTATTACAACTCGTGAATTGGCTAAATGGATTCGTGCAGAAGAAATTAGCTTTGATGAATTAGAAGACTCCACATTTGATCCATTGATGGGCGAAGCATCTGGTGGCGGTATCATCTTCGGTAACACTGGTGGTGTTATGGAATCTGCTATGCGTGCTGCTTATGAAATGGTAACAAATGAGGATGCTCCTAATACATTGATTCCATTCCAAGAAATTCGTGGCATGGAAGGCGCTCGTGAAGCTGACGTTGTAATCGGCGATAAAACATTGCACGTAGCGGCTGTACATGGTACTGGCAACTTGCGTAAATTCATCGATCATATGCGTGCTGAAAACATCCATTATGACTTTATCGAAGTAATGGCATGTCGTGGTGGCTGTATCGGTGGTGGTGGTCAACCACGCGTTAAATTACCTCAAGCTGATAAAGCTCGTGAAGCACGTATTGCATCCTTGTATACTCGTGATAGCGAAGTGAAAGTAAAAACAGCTTGTGATAATCCACAAATTCAAGCATTGTACAATGAGTTCTTTGATGGTAAACCATTGAGTGATAAAGCTCATAAAATGCTTCATTCCCATCACTTTGTAAGCCGCGTAGCAGATTTAGGACCTAATGGTGCTTGTACACCTGTTACATGTCCTACATCTGTACCAAACTTGAAAAAAGCAGCTGATGCAGCGAAAGCGGCAGCAGAAGCAGCAAAATAATAGATATACATTACAAAGAGCCTTTCTTGTTCTAATGAGCAAGAAAGGTTTTTTTATTCAAATATAATAGCTGTTGAGTATAAACGATTTACAGATGAAGAGTATGACGAGCGAAATGGCGACGTATGATATTGTGAGTTATCATACGTCGCCGTTTTGCTGTATAATGGACATGGCTCATCTTTTATTTTTTAGAATAGAGCACGCGTTCGAGTTGAATGAGTACTTTGAACGTAAGTTGTATTTTGCAATTAATGAGGTACATATGACAAACTATACTACTGCAATTGGAGAGGCCTTGGCAGCCTTAAGAAGGAAAAAACCAATTGTTCATAATATTACAAATTATGTGACAGCTCACGAATGTGCTAATGTTTTATTAGCTATTGGTGGATCCCCTATTATGGCATCTCATCCAGGTGAGGTACAGGAGATTACAACTCTTAGTCAGTCTTTAGTGTTAAACATTGGAACGATTGAGGAGGGGACAGCAACGTCTATGCTGTTAGCCGGTAAACAAGCTAATACATTACAGATCCCCATTGTGATTGATCCTGTAGGTGCTGGGGCTACACTGTTGCGTCGTCGTGTGGCGACACATTTACCCTCTCAACTTGAGGTTGCTATTATTCGTGGTAATGCTTCTGAAATTATGGCTCTTTATGAAATCTCCTATACCGCTGGTGGCGTAGATGCGACAGATGAAAGTCTCCCTATAACACAAGCGGCCACTGCCATCGCGAAGAAATATAATTCTGTAGTCGCAGTTACCGGTGCGGTAGATATCATTACAGATGGGACTATAGTTGTGGAATTACATAATGGTGTAGATCTGTTGCCTATGCTCACCGGAACGGGGTGTATGACCACGGCTATTGTAGGCGCTTTTGCAAGTGTTGTTAGTCCAATGACCGCAGCAATAGCTGGCATTACAACGATGAGTGTGGCTGGTGAAATAGCATATTCAAAATTACAACATGGAGAGTGGATAGGGTCCTTCGGTAGATATTTACATGATGCGATTGGATTGATGACACCAGAGATGCTCGTTGAAAAGGCTCGCATTGTAGTAGTGAAAGAATAAAACTAATACCATATTAATCATTAGAAAGAATAGAATCAGTAATTAAACTGATACAATTAAAATCCAGGTACCTTTGTATCTGGATTTT
>SAAC01000037.1 GCA_009929605.1 Negativicutes bacterium | reverse complement strand
CTGTGTTCGTTTCATAGTGCCTCCGTTTGATTAAATATTACATTCAACCTAACTTAAAAAGCAACTTTTAGTGGTCTAAATTCTTGGGTCCATTATAATGTGTAACGCAAGTTCACCTCAGTTCTTTTCACGTTCGAATGCCCATACAATATGGCAATATGGCAATCTAACAATTCAAAGATCATAATAATGGCATAGAAAAACACCATGCGATCCATAAGGTTCACATGGTGTTACTTCAACATATTTCATGCTGAAACAATATATATTGATTTATTGTTACTCGATATAACATTATTATTTTTTCACCCATCCAAGGATGGATTTCACAGGTTCAAAGCTCTTACGATGCAATGGTGTAACACCTTGTAATTCAATAGCGTCCTTGTGAAGGTCTGTATAGTACCCTTTATGGATAGCAAAGCCATAGCCAGGGTATTCATCCTCTAATGAGGCCATATATCGATCACGGGCGACCTTAGCAATAATACTAGCGGCCGCAATGTTCGCACTTTTACTATCACCTTTAATAATGGACTCGACGGGAATTGTAAGGTCTGGTAATTTCATGGCATCTGCCACTACTGCCTCAGCTGGTACCGCTAATGTACGGATAGCTTCATACATAGCCTGACGTGTAGCCTCATAGATATTGAGTTCATCAATTTTCTCTGGTCCATAGGATACACAAGAAACAGTAATCGCCTTTTCCATGATTTCATCATAAAGGGCTTCACGTTTTTGTTCGGATAACTTTTTAGAATCATTAAGACCACCGATGAATGTATGAGGTGGCAAAATTACGGCTGCCACAGTCACAGGGCCAGCAATTGGTCCACGACCTACTTCATCAACGCCTGCCACATGATATAGACCATCCTCGTAGAACATGCCTTCGTAATCATACATTTTTTCAATGCGTTGTTGTTCCTCAAGAACTTTTTTCTGACGCATCACATAGGCCGCTGCCAATTTACGAACAGAACTGCGCTCATCTTCTTGGGCCCACATGAGGTCCTCGAAATCAACTGTGCCACTCAAGAGCTCTTTGATGTCTTTCACCTTAAGTTGACTAAACTCACTCTTCAACATAGTATGGTTCCTCGTCTACTGTATCAAGTGTAATATTACCTAGTTTTGCATTACGATAATCAGCCAATACGATACGTCTAGCCTTGTCTAGGTCAACAATCCCGCCACTAACGAGACAGCCTCTACGACGGCCAATATTTTCAAGAATATCGTCGAGGTTTTCCATTTCCTCTGGTTTTAATTTATACCGTTCTACCAAAATCTCTGGCGTGTTATCTTTCAAATGACCAAGCAATTGTTTCATTACATTTTCAAGATCATATACATCATCCGAAATAGCCCCTGTCATAGCAAGGCGTGCTGCCGCACGTTGATCCTCTAATTTAGGCCACAATACACCTGGTGTATCCAATAATTCCATGTTCTTACCGATTTTAACCCATTGTTGACCACGCGTATGACCAGCCTTGTTCGCCGTACGTGTCGCCGCAGAACCTGCAAGGGAATTGATTAACGTGGATTTACCAACATTTGGTATGCCCAGAATAATAGTACGAATAGAACGACTACGAATGCCTTTATTCAACCAACGTTCAATGATGGGTTTGCTCAATTGTTCCACCGCACGAATAAGTGCTTTGTTTCCCTTACCAGATTTAGAATCGATAGCTAATACCGTGATTCCTTTGCTAGCCAAAAACTCAGTCCATTCCTTCGTCGCAGCTGGATCAGCCAAATCGACCTTATTTAGCAAAATAATATGTGGTTTTTGATTGATTAATTCAATAATCACAGGATTCGCACTACTGCGAGGAATACGCGCATCTAACAATTCGATGACTACGTCTACCTTTTTAATATATTCTTGAATCATACGAGTGGCTTTGGCCATATGTCCAGGGAACCAATGTACAATTGGAGATTCTACCATAGTATATCCTTTCTGTGAAAGCTACGTTATCTTATATATTTTTTATTATACTATATTTTAAATGCCCTCGCTAAAACATAGGGTACTACCATTTCTATTTCTTATTTAGTAAAAAATAAAAGGCTGCCATAGGCAGCCTTTTATGAGGATTAGCGTTTTTCGCGAATACGCGCAGCTTTACCAGTAAGGTTACGTAAGTAGTACAATTTAGCACGACGAACGATACCACGACGCATCAACTCGATTTTTGCAAGACGTGGGCTGTGAAGTGGGAATGTACGTTCTACACCTACACCAGATGCAATACGACGAACTGTGAAAGTTTCACGTACGCCACCGTTTTTACGGTTAATTACCAAACCTTCGAAGATTTGGATACGTTCGCGAGTACCTTCGACAACTTTTACGTGAACGCGTACTGTATCACCAGCACGGAATTCAGGAATGTCTGTACGAAGTTGTTCTTGTTCGAGCACGTTAATAATGTTCATGTTTCCTCCTATATTGCAGACATTCTTTAACTACACCTTATAGCCAGCGGACTGTCTCAAATTAACAGAAATAATATACCACATTTAACGCATCAAATGCAAGGTCTTTTTATTTCTTGATTTTATTAAGTAATTCAAATAATTGGTCTTTTTCCTCAACGCTTAAGTCTTGGAATAGCTCTTCTAATTTGGAGTCTTGTTCTTGTTTAGCTTCTTCAGCTTTCACTTGTCCTTTTTCAGTTAATGAAATAATAGTAACACGTTTATCTGCATCATCCGCAGTTTTTGTTACATACCCATGAGCTGCTAAAATATCTACTTGTTCAGATACAGAAGCTGGTTGAATCCCTACCACTTCTACTAAATCCTTTTGTTTTGCCCCTTCTGGTTGATTCAACAAAGCAACTAGAATACGGTTACGAGAGCTTTCGCGGCCTTTTCTACATTTTCCGCCTTTTCCCTCTGTACCTTGGGCTACTACAGTTTCACCTGCAGCTGCACGTCTTGCCTTACAACCACAACCAGGACCACCATGGACATGTCCTTCACCATGATGATGTGCACCGTGCCCATGTTCGCCATGCTCACCATGATGATGTTTACCATGACCGCCTTTACCGTGCCCTTTGCCACCCACTAAAGAACGTAATGCTTCGAATAATTCTAAATTTGTTACATTTGCCATCGGTATATCTCCTTGAATGTTTAATCCTAATAGATCTAATTTAATATATTTTCACACTACTGTGTGAGTTTAATAATTTTCACGCTTCTACATGAGATGATTCTAATATAATCATCAATAGGCTTAAATCGCACATCTTCTTATCATGTACTGGTATTAATAAAAATTAACTCCTTATAATAGTTAGGTACCTAATTAAATTATACCAAATAATATAGAATAGTCAATTAGTTAGATTCCGAATTAATCTTTTATTTTTTACTATATATCTTTTTTACTTTCACAGAATAAAACGTATATTAAGCGGCTCATTCAATTGAAAAAGAAAAAGACCCTACACCAATACAATGTATTAATGTAGAGACTAATTAATCAACTATGTAATTCTATCAATTGTTAGTCTTTCTTAAACTAGACAGATAAATTACTCTCATGGCACAATGGAAAATAAAGATACCTTACATTACTGAATTAATCACATTAGCATAATTTAGACAAACGTAAAAACCCCTGGTAACTAGTTTCTACAGCGACATTCGGCTTTGCCGTCAGGATCGAGGGAACTAGTTACCAGGGGTTTACCATATCCAATTAGAACTAGGGATTATTTTAGTTTAGACACATCACCTATCACAGCGATAACGCTATAAGCTAAGCGCACCAACTGTAAACGATTAGCTTTAATTACTTCATCTTTGTCCATAACCATTACATCTTCAAAGAACTTATTAATGCTATCTACCAATGTAGCAGGCACAGCTACTACGCCAGCATAATCCATGTTGTCCCATGCTTCTTGGCTCACTGCAGCAGCTTTTGTAGCATCAGCGAACAATGCTTTTTCAGCATCTTCTACTAATTTGCTTTCATCAACGCCTGTGTAAGTTACATCTTTCACCAAGTTGTACATACGAGTGTAAGCTTGAACAAGTTCAACGTTTTCATCAATGCGGTTATTCATTACTGCGTTTGCCAAACCTTCAGCATCAGCAACGGACAATGCAGTGTTGGACAACAACAAGTCGATTACATGATGAGGAATTTGACGATCAAGGTAGATATTTTTCAAACGCAATGTGAAGAATTCTTCCAATTGACCTTGTAATTCAGCTTGTTTATCCGCTGGAACATTAAGTAAATTCATAGCAGCCACGAAGATTGGTCCAAGATTTACATTCCATTTGGATTCAAGCAAGATGTTCAAGATACCGATAGTTTGACGACGTAAAGCATATGGATCTTGAGAACCTGTAGGAATTAAACCACGGCTAAATGTAGCCACGATGTTGTCTACTTTATCAATGATGGACAATACTTTACCAGTATCAGTTTTTGGCAATACATCGCCAGCAAAACGTGGTAAGTATTGTTCGAAAATAGCTTCTGCTACTTCTGGGGATTCACCGTCAAGCAAGGCATATTCTTTACCCATTACACCTTGTAATTCAGTGAATTCTGTAACCATACCAGTTGTTAAATCTGTTTTCGCCAACAATGTAGCGCGTTCTAATTCAACTGCTGCATCTTCATCAAGTTCACAGGCTTCGCCAAATACACGGCCTAATTCAAGTAAACGTTTTGTTTTATCAGCTAAGTTGCCAAGACCTTCTTGGAATACGATTTTAGTAAGGCCTTCTTCACGGTCGATTAATGCTTTTTTACGGTCTTCATTAAAGAAGAATTTCGCATCATCAAGACGGGCACGTAATACACGTTCGTTACCAGCTTGAACAACTTCGATAGATTTATCGTTACCATTACGAACTGTAAGGAACATTGGTAATAATTTACCATCTTTGCTCATCAATGGGAAGTAACGTTGATGGTCTTTCATTGGTGTAATGATAGCTGCATCAGGCAATGCCAAGTAGGAATCTTCGAAACCACCGCAAAGTGCTGTTGGCCATTCTACGAGGTACAAGATTTCTTCTAATAAATCATCATCCCATACGATATCTGCATTTTTTTCTGCAGCGATGGCGAATAATTGTTCTTTAATCACTTCGCGACGTTTGTTTTGGTCAACCATAACGAAGTTCTTTTCTAATGTAGCAACATAGTCTGCAGGGTTAGCAATAACGAATTCACTTTCACCAAGGAAACGATGACCACGAGATACATTGCCAGATTGAACGGTTGCGAATTCCACTGGAATTACTTGATCATCCAACAATGCTACTAACCAACGTACTGGGCGTACGAATTTATCATCTAAATTACCCCAATGCATGGATTTAGGGAAATTCAAACCACTGATTAATTGTGGCAAGATTTCTTTTACGATATCCTCTGCAGATACGCCTTTGGAAGTAGTTTCTGCGAAGATGTAACCATCCTCTACTACGAGATCAGCTACGTCTAAACCTTTACCACGAGCAAAACCGATAGCTGCTTTTGTAGCATTACCGTCAGCATCATAGGCGATAGATACGGATGGACCTTTATGGCGTTCGCTGATGTCAGCAGATTGGTCTGCTAAGTCTTTCACCAATACAGCAACACGACGAGGTGTTCCATATGTTGTGACAGTGCCGAAAGGAAGATGTGCATCTTGTAATTTTTGAGCTGTCAAATCTTGTAATTGTTGCAAGATACTAGGCATAAATCCTGCAGGAATTTCCTCAGCCCCGATTTCAAATAATAAATCTTTAGCCATCTTATTTATCTCCTTTCAACAATGGGAATCCTAATTCTTCGCGTTTCGCAAGGTATGCTTGTGCACAGATACGCGCTAAACTACGTACACGTCCGATGAAAGCAGTACGTTCACTGATACTGATAGCACCACGAGAATCCAATAGGTTAAATGTATGGGAACATTTTAATACATAATCATAAGCTGGCAATACATAGCCTGCCTCACAGATGCGTTTTGCTTCTTTTTCATACATATCAAACAATGTGAATAACATATGTGTATCTGCTAATTCAAAGTTGTATACGGATTGTTCTACTTCGTTAGCATGCCATACGTCACCGTATGTTACTTGGTCATTCCATTTCAAATCGTATACGTTTTCAACGCCTTGAATGTACATAGCCAAACGTTCTAAACCGTATGTGATTTCAACGGAAACTGGTTTTACATCAATGGAACCAACTTGTTGGAAATAGGTAAATTGTGTTACCTCCATGCCGTCAAGCCATACTTCCCAACCAAGGCCCCATGCACCCAATGTTGGGGATTCCCAGTTATCCTCTACAAAACGGATATCATGGTCTTCTGCATGAATGCCCAATGTTGCCAAGGATTGTAAATATAATTCTTGGATATTATCAGGGGATGGTTTCACGATAACTTGGAATTGATGATGTTGGAATAAACGGTTTGGATTATCACCATAACGACCATCTGCAGGACGACGAGATGGTTCTACATAACATACAGACCAAGGTTCAGGTCCAATAGCATGCAAAAATGTAGCAGGGTTCATAGTACCTGCGCCTTTTTCCATGTCGTATGGATTTTCTACGATACAGCCCTGATCACTCCAGAACTTTTGCAAATTCAAAATAATCTCTTGAAATGTCATTGTTTTGCCTCCACTAACAATACGCACTGACTCTATTGAGTCTATTAACCTCTACATTCACGGGCTATGCCGATGAAAGTGAGCCGTCACAGCAATAAAAAAATCCCTGCAACGAAAAGAATCGTTACAGGGACGAGAATTACCCGCGGTTCCACCCTATTTGGCTGATGCCCTCTTTTTTATACATTTGTGTTGCTCCACAGTGCCTTCAACCCTTGCGTGAGCTTTCACCGTCCTCACTCGCTAATGATAGAGTTTACTCCTCTGTTTCATCACAATCTACATATTATTGTAGCAATTGCCCCTATACTGTGTCAATTCTTAAAATTAATTAGGAATTGTACACTCTGCATAGGCTCACCAAATTGGTGCGTGGCATATTGATATAATAATTGTTCTAGTTCTTGCCACGCATATTTTCCTAGTTCTATTGCGGTAGTTTCCCCCCAATCATAACTCAATACCTGAGGCAATGAATTACGCAATTGAGGTCCCACGGATTTTCCCGTTACCTCATAGATTTCCTCAAAAAATACATCCACCCCATTATTGCTCTCGAAATCCTTGATACTCGGTGTTAATCCGGCCAATGACAATAATTGCCAGCCTAGAATTATGGTGCCCAATCGCACGGATTTTGTACGGATGGATTTTGAATATTGCACCACCCGATTAAATACATTACGATCCACATCGTACATAGCGAATAATTTTAAAATCAGCTCTCCTGCAATAGATGCGTAACTAATATTCGTTAAATCCGTATCAAGAGATTCTACAATATAACTGCCATCCACTTGGGTGAGATTCATATATTCCCCATCTAGTACGACAGTGATATATACGCCACTGAAAGGTCTCAAATAGGATCCATTACGGAAGGATTGTAATCGTTTATGTGGCATAGAGCATTGGATTATCCCAAGACCGGGCGTAATAAAGGTAAACACAGAATATAGTTTGTGTTTTTTCCGCCACACCACAATAGCCGGTGTATTCGTACCATCTCTTGTGAAAGCCATGTGACCGCCTCCTTTATTACAATTCCTTTTTCATGAAGATTAACCAGTCTATCTTCACCTGATCTAAACAACAATGGCCTATTTATCGTCCTCACTAGACTCAGTATCCTCCGTTAGTTCCGGTTCTGGTACAGGCGTGACTTTCAAACGAGAAATACGATAGCCTTGCATATCAATAACCTTGAATTCATAGCCATGGTCGATAACCGTATCTCCAATGATTGGCGTACGTTCTAGTAAACCAAAGATATAACCGCCAATTGTATCAGAATCTGCATCGGTTAATTCCGTATCCATTACGTCTTCTACTTCATCTACGAGAACCTTGCCATCAAATTCAAAGGAACCATCGGCATAGGCCATTGTGGCTGCCAAATGTGGTTCGTGCTCATCTTGAATGTCACCAACCAATTCCTCGATAATATCCTCCAGTCCTACAAGTCCTACCATGCCACCATATTCGTCTACAACTACAGCTTGGTAAATACGACGAGTACGCATGTATTGAAGCAATGTAGATAATTTCATCACTTCTGGTACCGTTAAAATATCACGGCGTACATTGCGTAAATCTTGACGAGCTTGAGACGGACGTTCCATCAAATCCTTGATGTGAACGAGACCGATAATATGATCCTTGTCCTCTACGCAAAGTGGATATCTCGTATGAGATGTGGCACGAATCATTTTCATGGATTCATCGTAACCATCCTCTACATACACAACATTTACATCTTGACGTGGTATCATAACTTCTTTAGCCATACGATCCACAAAATCAAATACATTGTCGATAAGTTCGCTCTCTACTTGGTCTAGCTCGCCTTCTTGATGACTGCGGCTTACGAGCATACGAATTTCCTCTTCCGTATGAACCAAGTCAAGTTCCGTACGATATTTCGTTTGATTGGAATCCAATATAGTATTCCCAATCTTATTGGCAATCCATACAAATGGAGCAATAATACGACCTACAAAGACAACGATTTTACTGTAACTGTAAATATATTGTTCCGCATGAGATAACCCTAATGCCTTTGGAATAATCTCACCAAAAATCAATACAATAGTACTAATTAATAGTAGCAAGATGACATCAAGAACACGTTCCATCCAGGGCTCATAATAGCCCATGGCAATCATCAATTCATGAATTGTCGTATCAAATAGATAAGAACCTGTACCGGCCAACAATAGGATAAAGAATATAATAAGAAATTGTGTAGTATTCAAAAAGCGTTCGGGGCTTTTATACAAATTGAGGAGAAATTCACGATCTTTGTCCTCTAATTGCTCCATATCCTCCACATGCTCTTCACGTAAACGCGCATAGGAGAATTTGGATACTACTAAAAAGAAAATACAAATGATGCAAACTAATGCAATACCTAATGGAAACAGACTATCTGTTATGTCCATGTCTCTTTCTCTCTTCCCTTCTGTTATTTATAACCTAATTCAGATAGCATACCTGATTTATTGCGCCAGTCTTTCTTAACCTTAACCCATAAATCGAGATATACCTTTGTAGCTAATAATCGTTGAATATCCGCACGTGCTGCAGCGCCTAATTCTTTTAATAGTGCACCGCGTCTACCGATGATTATGCCCTTTTGGGAATCCCGCTCACAATAAATAGTGGCACGTACATAGGTAGTACCGTCTTCACGAGTTTTAATTTCATCTACGTCGACAGCGATGGCATGAGGAATTTCATCACGGGTAGCTAATAAGATTTTTTCCCGTACAATATCAGAGATAATCAAACGTTCTGGTTGATCTGTAATCATATCATCAGGGAAGTATTGTGGGCCTTCTGGTAGATTTTCATCTAGTACAGTAAGGACTTCATCAAGATTATCCTTTTCCTTTGCGGAAATTGGAATAATACCAGCAAAATCATACGCGTCTTGATAGGACACAATAACCTTCATCAAGTCTTCCTTGGATAATGTATCGATTTTGTTAATAAGTAAGAACACTGGAACTTTCACGCGGCCTAATTGTTCAATAATAAAATTATCCCCAGGACCACGTTTTTCATTGCCTGCTACCACAAACAAAACGGCTTCTACTTCTTTAAGTGATTCGATAGCAGCATCCACCATATATTCCCCCAATTTATGTTTAGGTTTATGAATACCTGGTGTATCCATGAATACCACTTGTTTGGTTTCATCAGTATATACACAAATAATACGGTTTCTTGTTGTTTGTGCTTTATCAGAAACTATTACAATTTTATCGTCAATGAGGGCATTAATCAAAGTTGATTTCCCTACATTAGGTCTTCCTACAACTGCTACAAATCCAGATTTAAAATGCTCATTATTCATTATATGGTGCATCCTCTCGTACGTAACCCAAGTTACCTAATACAAATTCTTCTTCCTTGCGCATTTCTGCCTTGTCCTCGTCAGTCATATGATCGTATCCGAGGATATGTAAACAACCATGTGTTGTTAAATACGCCAATTCCCGTTCAAAACTATGTCCGTATTCCTCAGCCTGTTCAGCTGTGCGTTCCAAAGAAATAATCAAATCGCCCAACAATTGGGATTCCTCCTCGCTATCCTCGTAATCTTCACCTTCATTTAATGCAAATGAAAGCACATCTGTAGGACGGTCAATTTGACGATATTCACGATTCAACTCGTGAATTTTTTCATTGCTACACAGTAAAATACTGAGTTCCTCTCCACTTGTTAGGCCGTACACACGACCTACCTCGGCACAGACCTTTTCAATAATGTTCTCTACCGCTTTATTTTCAGTCATATTGTCATCATAACTGATTGTGATGTCCACTATATATCCTTCCTTTTCTATCTGCTTATGAAAGTCCAAACATACGATTCTGATTTACTACCTAGATGAGCTAGCAAATCATTAAGCTGTTTCATTGGACTTTGCTTCTTCATTAGCCTTTTTCTGTTTTTCATTATATACTTCGTAAGCCTTAACAATGCGGCCTACCAAATCATGACGTACGACGTCTTGATCGCTAAAGTATACCATCTTAATACCCAGCACAGAACGCAATACCTTTTCGGCCTCACCAAGGCCTGAGCTAACGCGAGATGGTAAATCAATTTGCGTTTTATCACCATTTACCACCATTTTAGAGTTATTCCCTAAACGGGTAAGGAACATTTTCATCTGTTCTGGTGTTGTATTTTGTGCTTCATCAAGAATGACAAAAGCATTTTCCAATGTACGACCACGCATATACGCTAGCGGTGCTACCTCAATGGTGCCACGTTCCATAAAGCGTTGTACTTGTTCAAGCCCGAACATTTCGTTCAGTGCATCATAGAGTGGGCGCAAATAGGGATCCACCTTTTCCTGTAAATCACCTGGTAGGTATCCAAGGCGTTCACCAGCCTCTACGGCAGGACGGGTAAGAATAATTTTATCTACATTTCTATTTTTCAAATAGAATGCTGCCAATGCAACGGCAAGGAATGTTTTCCCCGTACCAGCTGGACCAATACCAAAGGTAATGGTATTTTTACGGATGCTGTCGACATAAAATTTTTGACCTTCCGTTTTTGGTGTAATTGTCTTGCCACGCATGGTCACACTCAACGTGTCCTCAAACATGGTATGAACAATATCACTTTTACCCCCGGCAATGAGTTTCGCCGCAATTTTTACTTGTGCTTCTGTTATGGTACTGCCTTGTTGATGTAAAAATACGAGCTCTGCTAAGGTTCTTTCAAAATTAGTCACATTCGTTTCATCACCATTAATGGTTACTATATCACCACGTGACACAACTGCAGCGGGAATGACTTCGTTAATCATTTTTAAATGTCGATCTTGCTGCCCTAAAATAGAAGCTGCTAAATCATAATTAGGAAACGTAAATATACGTTCACTCATAGATGGTTCTCCTTTTTACAGAAACTTTCTAACTGCACGTCCATTTAAATAATTACACAAATCACCTTGATGAGCATCCAGGGCTTCCATTCTTTCATCAATCAAATCTTGCACACGCCACCAGCCCATGGACCAGTTCGTGAATAGCGTATTATCCTCAGGCGCACGCCCTACCAGGCGTTGCAACACAATATTAGGATCCAGATGTCTAAGAAAGGCAATGACGCGATCAGCGTATTCCTCAGCAGAAATTAATGTAAACTGCCCCTCTTGATACCATTTTGCCATCAATGTATTTTTTACGATGTATAGGGCGTGGAGTTTTACTTGATCCACACCGAGGGCGGACAATATTTTCGCCCCTTCAATAGTATCCTCCATCGTATCCCATGGCAAATTCAGAATCATATGAGTTGTCACATTAAATCCATATCGTTTAATACGCAATACGGCATCAATAAATTCAGCCATTGAATGACCACGATTAATTTTCTCTAATGTATGATAATTCACAGATTGTAGGCCTAATTCAATGTAAATATCTTTGTTGTATTTTTCTTGAATATCCTTGAGAATCTCAAGGTATTCTTCGGCAATACAATCTGGACGCGTCGCAATGGCAATGCCTACGGCAGAATCAATACAACCAGCCTCCATATAGGCTCTAAAATCCTCTAGATTTAAATAGGTATTACTAAAATTCTGATAATACGGAATATATTTATAGGCCTTGTATTTCGGGGCAATGTGGGCAATATTTTCGTCTAACTGCATCTGCACCGTCATCCAAGCCGGCCGATTTTCATAACCCGCACCGATTTCACCACAGAATACACAACCACCTACACCTGCAGAACCATCTCGATTCGGACAAGTTAATGGCAATGCCACCGGTAATTTATATACCTTTTCTCCGTATTTTTCACGATAAAATTTTGAAACCATGCGATAGCGCTTTGGTTTACTTGTATCACTCATATATATCCTTTATATAATTGATGCTAAATACCTCCATGTTCAGATTGTAACGTAATAAAATCTGCACTGTATCTAGTCATTGTAATCTCTTTGTAATAATCAAATATACACTACTGTTAGTAGTATATATTGGCTGCCATCCCCTACTATATATGGGAATTCTGCCCGTGAAAGTATGGTTATGCTATATTAAAGTATGGTTAATGCTATATTATAGAGGTCGTACGAATGGCTGTGACTTGCGATTTACATCGATAATCACAATACCACTATCACCAGTCATAGCCTCTATATTACGAACACCTAAGTAGCGTGCTGTCTGTTCAGACATTGGCATTTCTACATATTGTTGACGAATTTGACGCCACTCCTTAAAGCTATAATTAGGAATGTATTGGCCTGCCAATTCTTCATCTCGCCAAAAGGCTTCGCCAGCCTGTAATAGTTCCTTCGTTTGCTTCGGTAAACCTACAGCCTCACTACGGACCTTACCGCGATAGCTGCATAATGTGTCATATTGCAGTAGCTCGGCACCGATGGTGTCTACACGATTCATCAAGAATTGGTATAGGAATTCAATTTGATCAATATCCTTCAAATTCACTTGATGATGGTTGTTATCGAGCCAAGCTCGCGTCATATGACAGAAATAGCTAAACGCATCTTCTGTATCAGAATCAATTAATTGTTGCCCAATATACCCAAACACAGTACGGAATCGCTCGCTATTATAGAATCGTTCAAATACATCCTCAAAATGTTTAAGAAAACGTACTTCATCATAACTGAGTACATGGGTACTCAATACTTCATAGGGAGCTAATGGATCGCTAGTATACTGGTATTCATCCATACGTCGTACACCGGAACCTTTTAATAATTTCAAGAATCCAATTTGTAGTGCCTGTGGTTGTAAACTAAATAAATCATTAAAGGATTGACCAAATCGCTCAAATCCTTCATGCGGTAGGCCCACAATTAAATCCATATGCACATGCGTACGACCGGCCTCAATAATAGGTCGAATAGATTTTTGAATATAAGGCCAATCATTATAACGGTTAATGGCATCCAAGGTTTGTTTATGAGTACTTTGTACCCCTACCTCAATTTGAATGCGCCCTTCTGGGGTATGACAGAGTAAATCTGTTTCCCATTCCGTCATCAACTCTGGTTCCATTTCCAAATGGAAATTTGTATCCGTGTCGGCATCGCGCATGAATTCCATCAATGGTCTATGATGACCAGGCGCACAGTTAAATGTACGGTCTACAAATTTAATTTGTTTTACTCCATGGTCGATGAACCACTGTAATTCCTGTAATGTTCGTTCTTGTGGAAAGAACCGCACTGTATTTTTATTGCCAGACAAGCAATACTGACAGGAAAATGGACAGCCACGGGAGGATTCGTAATACATGATTTTATGCTCCAAATCCTTCATATCTTCTTCCGTATAAGGAAAAGGAATGGTTGATAAATCACGTACCTCTACAGCCTCTGTAGAACCTTTGAAAGCACCATCAGTAGCGCGTCCACGAATGCCATCAATAATTGGTGTCAGTCCATCCTGACCAGCAATTAGAGCTGATACGAGATTGGCAAAGGCTTCTTCCCCTTCACCTTGAACAATATAATCAATGTCCTTGCATCGTGCCAGTAATTCATCAGCTGTGAATGATACCTCTGGGCCACCTAAGACGATTTTAATGTCTGGGCGCACAGCTTTCACCAAAGAAACCACATGCAATGTCATCTCGATATTCCAAATATAGCAAGCAAAACCGAGCATATCCATATCTCGCTCTGTAATGTCGCTAAGAATATGCAAAACAGGCATATTGATGGTGTATTCTACCACATCATATGCCTGTCCACGGGTCGCCCCATAGGCCTTGAGATAACGCAAAGCCAAGGAGGAATGTATAAATTTTGAGTTTAGAGTCGTCAATACTACGTTCATGGTACCTCTTTATCATCGAATGGGCTCGTCCCACCGTCTAGTCATAATAGATATATTATACCACAGTATGCCGTTTCTATACTAATATCTAAAATAATCCAAAAATCATGGAAATCAATGTACCAATGATAAATACAATGCCGACAATTGTTAAAATAACGCCACCAAAGAAGAATATAACTGCCGCAATGGCTGCCACTACGGCTATCAAAATAATGCGCGTTAACCAGCTAGAGGCGTTTAAATTAACTACCTTTACGCGACTATAGCCTTCATCATAGGTTTCATTAAATGTATTAGGATCATCAGGGGAACGGTCCATATGGACCTCTCCACCAGCTTCATCGATGGTTACACCATCAAAACCGTGGCGTTCTTCTTCGGATAACACGCGCGTATTATTAGTATCTTCGGAATTGTGATTGTCAAAATAATCAGATTGTGTTTGATTGTTTTGTCCAGTATAGTTATTTGTTGTCATAATTCTCCGTATTTTATGATAAAAGTGCCCCCATGGGAGGGCACTTTTACATTA